>JANNKI010000149.1:0-10716 GCA_031396225.1 bacterium
GCCCAGGCCGCGTGGTCCTCGCGCTCGGACTCGCTCCGGCGCGGGGAGGGTTACTACGCCGCGGAGCCCGCCGCCATGGCGGGCCTCAAGGCTCGAAACGGGCCGGGCCCGGCCAGCCTGACCCTGGTTCCCGTGGTGCAGGACGGCCTGCTGGTCGCCCTCCTCTACATCGACGCCGCGAGCCCGCACTTCCTCAACAACGCCGACCGCGAGCGGCTCTCGAAGTTCGCGCGCATCATCGCCAAGGCGGTCACCCAGACCGCGGGGGCCCGGCCCAGCCGCGCCGAGGCCTGGGAGACGTACCTCGAGCGGACGCCGGTCGAGGACATGGAGCGCGAGAAGCTGCTCCTGCTCCTGAACCGCAACGAGTGGAACATCGCCCGGGTGGCGCGCCTCATGGGGGTCACCCGCCGCACGATCTACCTCCGCCTGCAGCGCCACAACATCCCGCGCGAGCGCGTGCCCAAGAACCGCCCGCGGAAGCTGGCGGCGTCCTAGTGCCGCCGGCGTAGGATCGCCGTCCGATGCGCGTCCGGTTCGCCCCGAGCCCCACGGGATACCTGCACGTCGGCGGCGCGCGCACCGCGCTTTTCAACTGGCTGTGGGCGCGCAAGAACGGCGGGACGTTCGTCCTCCGCATCGAGGACACCGACCGCGAGCGTTCCACCGACGCCAACACGCGCAGCATCCTGGAGGGGCTGGAATGGCTGGGCCTGGGGTGGGACGAGGGCCCCAATTTCCAGAGCGGGGGCATCGCCCGCCACGTCGAGGTGGCGCATCGGCTGCTCGCCGAGGGCAAGGCCTACCGCTCCTTCGCGACCAACGAGCAGCTGGACGCAGCGCGGAAGCAGCTCATGGCCGCGGGCAAGCCGTGGCTGCGCGACCAGGAAAGCCGCGACCTCGACCCCGGGGAGTCGCAGCGGCGCGCGGAGGCGGGCGAGCCCTTCAGCGTGCGCTTCCGGGTCCCGGAAGGGGACGGCGAGACCCGCTTCGCGGACGCCGTCTATGGCGACCAGTCGCGGAAGCACCGCGACGTCGAGGACTTCGCGCTCCTGCGGCCGGACGGGACGCCCCTCTACAACCATGTCGTGGTGTGCGACGACGTCCACATGGCCATCACCGACATCATCCGCGGTCAGGACCACCTCTCGAACACCCACAAGCAGATCCTGCTCTACGAGGCCCTGGGTCGGACTCCCCCGAAGTTCGCCCACCTGCCCCTCATCAACGCCCCCGACCGCACCAAGCTCTCCAAGCGGAAGCACGGCGAAGTGGTCTCCGTCACGACCTACCGTGACCGCGGCTTCCTGCCCGAGGCGTTCCGCAACTTCCTGGCCCTGCTCGGCTGGTCGCCGGGCGACGACCGCGAGGTCTTCTCCACGGAGGAGCTGCTGGCCGCGTTCACGCTGGAGGGGATCGGCCGCTCCAACGCCATCCTGACCTTCTCGGAGACGGATCCGCGCCAGTGGACGGACCGCAAGGCGCTGTTCATCAACCAGCAGTACATGTCGCGTATGCCGCTGCCCGAGCTGTTGCCGAAGGTGGAGGCGGTGTTGAAACAGCACGGGCTGTGGGATGAGGCCTTCGCCGAAGGCGGGGCGCGTCGGGACTGGTTCTCCGCCACCGTCGACCTGCTGCGCGCGCGGTTCATCACCCTGCAGGATTTCGCGGACGGCGGACGCCCCTTCTTCGATGAGTCCTTCGACATGGATCCCGAGGCGGTGGACAAGAACCTGAAGAAGGAGCCGCGGCTGGCCGAATGGCTGCCGGAGCTCGGCCGGCGATTCGCGGCGTTGGAGCCGTTCGACCACGCCTCCGCGGAAGCTGCGCTGCGCGCCTACGCGGACGAGCTGGGGGTCAAGGCGGGCGTGTTGATCAACGGGGCGCGGACCGCGGTCACCGGGCGCTCGGTGGGCCCGTCCCTCTTCGACGTCCTGACCTGCCTGGGGCGGGAGCGGGTGGCGCTCCGCCTCCAGGCAGTGCAGGTCTGATCCCTACCTCCGGACGCTGACCGGCCGCTCCGTACGCAGGGTCAGGATCGTGCCTTCCGGCAGCTCGACTTCCTCTCCGCGGGTGGTGATCGCGCCCCCCGCGCCGCCCACGATCAGGCCGACCAGGGCGCCCTTGCGGCCCCCGATCACCGATCCCAGCAGCGTCCCCAGCGCGGCGCCGATCCCCGCCTTCTGGCCGGTCTCGCTGCGGTCGACGTTCTCCGAGATCGAGACCACCCGCGAGCGCACGTCGACGCGCGTTCCGTCCTCCAGCTCGAGGGAGTTGAACGCGAGGTCGAGCTTGCCGCCGCGCGCGGGACGTTCGGCGGGCGTCGCGCTCACCACCGTCCCCCGCACGCGGGCGCCCGCCTCGACCACCATCCGGTTGTCGACGTAGACCGGCATCATCACCGTGGCCTCGAAGCGGTCCTCGGGTCGCGCGGTGCGCGAGGAGAGCGGGGTGTCGAGGCGGACCTGCATCTCCGTGGCCTCGGGGATGGTCACGCTGCTGCCCCTCGAGGCGCGCCGGTTGGTGGCGTCCAGGATGTCGTCGTGCAAAGCGCGGATCTCCTCGCGCGCCCATGTCACGTCCTCGGCGGAGGCCCCGGTCCCTTCGCCGCCGCCCGCCCGCTGGTGGCGGCGGATCTGCACGCGCAGGTAGGTCACGTTCTCGCGGATCTCCTCGATCCGGTCCTTGAACTCGTCGTAGCGGGCATGGGTGGTGGGGAGGTTGCGAACGGCCTCCTCCAGGTTGTTCAGATCGGCCTGCACGCGCCGGACGTCCGCGGTCGTCGCGCTCCCCGGATGATCGGCGGCGGCGGGTAGCGCGGCCAGCGCGAGCAGCAGCGCGGCCGGCAGTGTCATCAGTTTCATCATCGGCGTTCTCCTTGCGGGCCGGGCAGAACAGGCCCACGCCAGGAGAAAGCAAGAAACAGGCCAAAAAAAGACCCCCCGGGTTGCCCCGGGGGGTTCCAGAGACGAAGGCCGAGTCGGCCTAGTTCTGGATCTTGACCTCGCTGGCCGCCACGCTTGCGGCGGTCGTGCTGCACGACGAGAGCGTGCCGCGGACGTGGATGCGGGCGCCGTCCACAAAGCGGGCCTGACACTCGGTCGGGCTCGAGCTGGGGCCGTTGCACCGGAGCGCTCCCGCGCCGGCCAGGACGTTGACCGGCCCGGAGGCGCGGTTGCCGTTGACGGTCATCATGAACGAGGCCAGCGGGCCGCTTGCCACCCGGCCCTCGAGCTCGATCCCGTCGCCCACGCGGCCGCCGTTGATCATGCAGGCGGCGCCCGGGCTCGGGGACGGACCGGTCGCCGGGACGTCGCCCTGCATCTTGATCTCCCACGCCAGCACTTCCTGGCCCGCGGCCGCCGTCGCCGCGATCCAGACCCCCTTCACGTGCACGCGCTGGCCGGGCAGGAGCTCGGCCGCGACCTTGGCGCGGTTGCCCTCACGGATCGCCGTCTGGCCGGGGCGCGCGATCACGGTCTTCCCGTCGATCAGGAAGCGGCTGTCGCCCGCCGGGTTGAGGGCGATGACCTGGTCGATGGTTCCCTCGATCTCGAGGTCGCCATGGCCGATGCCGTTGCGGCGCTCCTCCACCAGGACGACCGACGAGCCGGTGATCGAAACCGTAACCGTCAGCGCCTGGTTGGGCTTCACTTCGCGGAAGGTGAGGGGGGTGCCGATCGGGACCCCATCGGACAGGAAGATCAGCCTGAACTCGCCCTCGGGCAGTCCGCGCAGCGTGAAGCTCCCGTTCGTGATGGTCGCCACCATTTCCGGGTGCCCGTCCACCACGACAGTCAGGACCGTGGACGACGTGCTGCGCACCGAGGCGGCGCTGAACGACGAGCCGACCACCGTGCCCTCGAGGGTGATGCCTTCCGAGGGTCCGTTGGGATTGCCGCCGCAGGCGGCGAGCCTGAGTGCGAGAACGGCGACCACGGCGACGAACTGGATTCGTTTGAGCTTCATGGGATGGTTCCTCCTTCGCGGAACGTACGGCAACAGGATCGCACCGCGGCACCAGTCGCGAGAGGATCAGGATCACAACCGCCCGTCATGGTGATGGGGATCACTGGGGCGAAGCCGTTGACGCCGTTGGGGCGCTTTTCCTATACTGGACCGAACGGCGCTATCGTCTAGGGGTTAGGACGGATGGTTCTCAGCCATCAGACCGGGGTTCGAATCCCCGTAGCGCTACCATCTTCGTGGCCGACCAGTCGCGTGGCCGCCCACGCGGGGGCCGCGTGAACCTCCGCAAGGCCCCGCGGACGCTGGTCTTGACCGCGGGTTACATCGGGCTGATCCACCTCGCCGTGGGCTTGTCACTGCTCCTGCGGCACGAGGGACGCGTGCCGTCGGCCGTGCTGGAATCATGGGCGCGCGTGGCGCCGGCATGGACCGCCTTGTCGCTGGCCGCCTATCTCGTCGCCGGCCTCTACCACGGGCTCTGGCGCTACGCCGGCACCGCCACGGTGTTCCAGGTCGCGCGCGGTGTGACGCTCTCGGCAGCACTCCTGGCGCTCGTCACGCGAGCTGCCGGCGAGTCGGCGCTCTCGAGCTCGCTGGCCGTGACCGTGTGGCTCTGGCAACTTGTACTCATGGGTGGCGTGCGGCTGGCGTGGCGACTGTGGCGCGAGCGCGCACTCGGCGGCAGCGGCGGCAGCGGTGGGCGCGTGCGCCGCACGCTGGTGATCGGGGCCGACCACGCGGCCGTGGCGCTCGTCCAGGAGATGCACCGGATGCGCTCGGGCGAGGAGTCGCTCGAGCCCCTGGGATTCGTGGACCCCGACCCGCGACTGACCGGGCATCTCGTCGAGGGACTGCGCGTGTTCGGCACGCTCGCGAACCTGCCGAGCGTGCTCGCCGAGCATCGGCCCGAGGTCGCGGTGGTGGCGAACCCGGAGCTTCCCGGGCGCGCCCTACGCGGGATCGCGGAGGCATGCGAGGCCGCCGGCGTTCGGTTGCGCACCGTGCCCGCCATGTCGGAGCTGCCGCCCGGCGCGCGCGTCACGCTCGCCCGCTTGCGCGGGGTGCGGCTCGAGGACCTGCTCGGCCGCGAGCCCGCGCCCCAGGCCGACGAGGAGGTGGGCGCGTTCCTGCGCGGACGCCGCGTGCTGGTGACGGGCGCGGCCGGTTCGATCGGCGCCGAGTTGGCCCGCCAGGTGGCGCGCTTCTCGCCCGCGGAGCTCGTGCTGCTGGACCACGCCGAGAACGGCCTCTACTTCCTCCAGCGTGAGCTGCTCGCCGCCGGCGCGGCGTTTCCGCTGCATGCGGTGATCGCGGACCTCCGTGATGCCGGCGGACTCGAGGCGCTGATCGCGCGCCATCGCCCCGAGGTGGTGTTGCACGCCGCGGCGCACAAGCACGTGCCACTGCTCGAGGACGCCCCGCGCGAGGCGGTGCTCAACAATGTCGTGAGCACGCGACTGCTGGTGGACGCGGCCGACCGCCACGGTGCGGCGCACTTCGTCCTGGTGTCCACCGACAAGGCCGTCCATCCGAGCAGCGTGATGGGTGCGTCCAAGCGCGTGTGCGAGCGTCTGGTGCAGGCGGCTTCGAGCCGGGGCCGGGGTCGGTACTGCGCCGTGCGCTTCGGCAACGTGCTCGGCAGCGAGGGCTCGGTCGTGCCGTTGTTCCAGCGGCAGCTCGAGCGGGGCGGCCCGATCACCGTGACGCACCCCGACGCGTCCCGCTACTTCATGACCATCACCGAGGCCGTTCGCCTCGTGCTGCAGGCCGGTTCCATGGGCCGCGGCGGCGAGGTGTTCCTGCTCGACATGGGCGAGCCGCTCCGCGTGCTGGACCTCGCCCGCCACCTCGTGCGCCTGGCAGGCCTGCGCGAGGGCGAGGACGTCGAGATCGTGTTCACCGGGCTGCGCCCGGGGGAGAAGCTGCACGAGGAGTTGCACTCGCGCGCCGAGCAGGCGCGCATGACGCAGCGCGAGCGCATCCTCACCTGGGACCTGGCGAGCGAGGACGAGACCACGCTGCGCACCGAGGTCGCCGAGCTCGAGCGCGTCGCGGAGGGCGGGGACGCGAGCGCGATCCGAGCGGCGCTCAAGCGCGCCGTCCCCGATTACACACCCGAGGGGCCGCCAGCGGCGGCCAACATTTCATGACCACGATGTGGACGCCTTCGCTGCAGCAGGCGGCCGTCTCCGCCAGTGCGATGCTGCTGCTCGCCATCGGGCTGATCGCGATGCTCCAGCGTGGCCAGTGGCTCATCACGCTCCTGTTCTCGTCCGCGTTCCTGTCGCTCGGCGCGCTCCAGGCCGGCGTGCTCGGGCTCCTGCGCGCCACCACGCCGGACGGGGCTCACGTATGGGCCGAGTACCTGGCGCGCGTCTCAGCACTCACGTCATGGCTGTGGCTATCGTTGAGCGTGCTGCTCGGTCGGCCCGAACCCCGGCGCCAACTGCGCGAGGCGGGCGCACCGCTCGCGCTTTCGCTCATCGCCTGTGTGCTGCTCTTCGTGCTCGCGCGTTCGTCGTTGGTGCTGGACTCGGTGACCGTGGGCGCGACCGGCACCGTGGTGCTGCTGGGACCGCTCGGCCAGGCCTACCTGGGCTATCTCGCGGTGACCATGCTGCTCGTGCTCCTCAACATGGAGGGCATGCTGCGCGCGGCCCCGGCGTCGGCCCAGCGGCGCCTTGGCGGGTTGTTCCTGTCCATCCTGGTGGCGGTGCTGACCGAGTTGCTCGTGGTCTCGGCAGGCGTGCTGCAGGGCCGGGTGCAGGCGAGCTGGCTGGCGGCCGCGGGGCCGCTGCTGTTCGTGTCGGGCTCCACGGCCGCGCTGGCGTTGGCGCGGCGACGTCTGCGCGACATGAGTGTGCCGGTGGGTCGACCAGTCGTCTATTACTCCTCGGTCTCGATCACGCTGGCGGTGGCATTCCTCGTGGTCACGTTCGCGCTCTCACGCCTGCTGCCCACACTCTCCACCCAGTTTCGCGCCTGGGTCGTGGTGGGTTTCCTCGTGTTCGTGGCCGGCGGCGCGCTGCTGCTCATGGTGCAACCCGCGACGGGGCGCGCGATCCGGCGCTTCGTGGACCGGAACTTCTACGCCTACCGTTACGACTACCGGCGCGAGTGGGGCCGCGTGAGCCGGGCGCTCTCGCCCTCGGCCGCGCCCGAGGAGGTGTGCCGTCAGATCGAGACGCTGGCGCGCGAGATCTTCGACGCCGACCACATCGCCGTGCACTTCCGCGAGGATCCCGCGGGCGCGTTACGCCTGTTGCACGGACCGCCGGGTTCGCCCACGACGCTCGAGGCCACACACCCTGTGGTGCGTTGGTTCGATCGCGAGCGCTGGCCGGTGCTGTTCTCGGACCGCGGCCTCGACCCCGAGCTGGCGCAGGGGATCGAGGCGAGCAAGCTGTTGCGTACGTCCCTCGGCGCCGCGGTGTGCGCGCCACTCGCACTGGACGAGCCGCTCATCGCACTGTTGTGGATCTCGCGCAAGCGCGGCGACGAGACGTGGGCGGACGAGGACCTCGAGTTCCTCGCCGCCATGTCGCGGCAACTGGCCTCGGCGCTGTGGTTCTCGCGCCAGGCCGAGCGCATGGCCGAGGCCCGCCAGCTCGAGTCGCTCCAACGCCTGTCGAGCTTCGTGCTGCATGACATGAAGAACCATGTCTCGGGCCTGGCACTGGTGGTGGATAACGCGCGCCGGCACCTGGGCAACCCCGACTTCCAGCGCGACGCCATGGCCGTGGTGGAGCGCACCGTGCGCTCACTACGCGAACTCATGTCGCAGGTCTCGGGCGTGTCGTCGCCGCCCTCGCCGCAACCGGCGCCGTGCTCGCTCCACGAGCTGGTCTCGGATGCCCTGGTCGAGAGCGGGCTCGCGATCGAGTCGCAAGCGGGCATCGAGGTGCACGTCCATGTCGCCGAGGGCGCCGAGGCGGTGCTCGACCGGCGCCAGATCGGGCGCGTGCTCGTGAACTTGTTCGTCAATGCGCGCGAATCCCTCGCCGGGCCCGGCTCCATCAGCGTGCGCGCGATCACCGTGTCAGGCGCGGACGGCGCGCGCGAAGCGGTCATCGAGGTGAGTGACACCGGCCGCGGCATGACCGAGGAGTTCATGCGCACCCGTCTCTTCAAGCCGTTCTCGACCACGAAGAAGGGCGGGTTGGGCGTAGGGCTGGCGCAATGCCGCGGCATCGTGGAAGCTCATGGCGGCACCATTGACGCCCGCAGCCGGCCGGGCGAAGGCACCGTGTTCACCCTGCGCGTCCCGCCCGGCGCGCCGTCGGCAGCGGAGGGGACTTGAGTCTCGAGAAGATCCTCATCGTGGACGACGAGGAGAGCATCCTGAACCAGCTGCGTTGGGGGCTCGCCGGCGAGTACGAGGTGGTCACCGCGAGCAGCGCGGAGGAGGCGCGACGCGCGCTCCGCGACGAACGACCCGGCATCGTGACGCTCGACGTGACGCTCGGGCCGCCGAGCGCGGGCCCCGAGGGCCTGGACCTGCTCGACGAGATCGTCGAGCGCCACCCGCTCACGAAGGTCATCATGGTCACGGGCAATGACCGTCGCGAGAACGCCATCACCGCCATTCGCCGAGGCGCCGTGGACTGGTACGCCAAACCGATCGAGTTGGACGAGCTGCGCGTCATCCTCAAGCGCGCCGCGCACATCCGGCAGATCGAGCTGGCGCAGCCCGGCGGACCGGTGTCGAGCCGGCGCTACCACCGGTTGGTGGGCGAGTCCGACGTGATGCGCAAAGTGTACGCGCTCGTGCAGCGCGTAGCCTCGACCGACGTCAACGTGCTCGTGCTGGGCGAGAACGGCACGGGCAAGGAGCTGGTCGCGAACGCCATCCACGACGCCGGTCCGCGCCGCGAGCAGCCGTTCGTGCCCATCAACTGCGGCGCCATCCCCGAGACGCTGCTCGAGTCCGAGTTGTTCGGCCACGAGCGCGGCGCGTTCACCGACGCGCACCGCGCGCGCGAGGGCAAGTTCGAGCTGGCTGACCGCGGCACACTGTTCCTGGACGAGATCGGCGAGGTGCCGCTGCACCTGCAAGTGAAGCTGTTGCGCTTCCTCCAGGAGCACATCGTCGAACGCATCGGCTCGCGCGAATCCGTGCGCGTGGACACGCGCGTGGTCGCCGCCACGAACCGCAACTTGAAGGCGATGATCGACGAGGGCCGCTTTCGCGAGGACCTCTACTATCGGGTGGGGGTCATCACGATCCAGGTGCCCGCATTGCGCGACCGCGGCGACGACCTGCGTCTGCTTGCGGAGTACTTCCTGGAGTTCTACGGGCGGCAGCACAAGCGGCGGCTGCGCGGCTTCACGCAGGCGGCATTGCGAGCACTCATGGCGCATCCGTGGCCGGGAAACGTGCGCGAGCTGGAGAATCGCGTGCAGCGTGCGGTGATCCTGGCACAGGACTCGTACCTGCGGCCGGAGGACCTGGAGCTGGAATCCGCCGGGGGCAGCGCCGAGCCGCTGCCCACGCTGCAGTCGGCACGAGACGAGGCGGAGCGAAGGCTGGTGGTGGAAGCGCTCACGCGCAATGCCGGCAACGTCACGCGCGCCGCGCGCGATATCGACGTGAGTCGTCCCACGCTGCACGACTTGCTCAAGCGGCACGGGCTCGAGGCGGCGCGCTTTCGGCGACCGGGCCTGGCGGACGATGCAGAGGACGAGGACGAGGAGGCGGCCACCTCTTGACGCTCGGGGCGCGGCGCCGATAGCGTCTTCCTCGTGCCCCAAGCGAAGACCCCGCCCGGCGGCGCCGGACGGGGTCTCGATCAACTGGGGGGCTACGTCCTCCGAGTCGCGGGCCGCACGCGAGATTCTTCGAACTCGCCCCCCATGCTTCGACTTCAAGACGTTCCGTTGCATAGACGCTCGAGACCGCTCGCGGGTTCTGCTTTTCTTCGGGACGCCGCGTATCCGAGCGACGAACGGAGCATGGCACTTCGTCACGCGGAAGAAGTCCTGAAACGGTCACGGTTTGGAAGTGGACAGGAAAGGTCCGTGATAAGCATGCGTGCTGGGTCAGCAAGCCGATGAGCACGGGTTTCTTCCTCGCGATCGCCGGAAACATCGGCGTGGGCAAGACCCAGCTCACGAACCGCCTCTCGTCCGAGCTCGGCTGGGCCGCGCACTACGAGCCGGTCATCCAGAATCCCTACCTGGATCCGTTCTACAAGGATATGCCGCGCTGGAGCTTCCACCTCCAGATCTACTTCCTCGGCGAGCGCTTCAAGGCCCAGGTGGAGATCGGCAGGAGCCCTTTGCCGTTCATCCAGGACCGCACCATCTACGAGGACGCGGAGATCTTCGCCAAGACGCTATGGCAGCAGGGCTCCATGACCGACGTGGACTACGAGAACTACGTGGCGCTGTTCCACTGCATGGTGGGATTCCTGCGTCGGCCGGACCTGATCGTCTACTTGAAGGCCCGGCCCGAGACGCTCATGGAGCGCATCGCCAAGCGCGGCCGCGACAGCGAGAAGACCATCGGCATCGACTACATCCGCCGGCTGAATGAGGCGTACGACGACTGGATGGCGCGCGCTTCACACCAGTGCGAAGTGTTGGAGCTCGACACCGACCGGGTCTCGCTGGTGGGGGACACGCCGGCGTTCCGGCAACTCATCGACCGCCTGAAGCACCGCTATCCGCCGCAGGCCGAACTTCGCCTCGATTCCGGCGACCGCTGACGCCGTCAGCCTCGCGCCGCCAACGCCGACGTGCAGCGCG
>JANNKI010000166.1:0-3536 GCA_031396225.1 bacterium
AACCTGCACACGTTCGAGCTGGACATGACGCTTTCGGAGAAGCTGCTGCCGCTGATCCCACCGCTCGTGACGGCGGTGGTCGAGAGCGGACTGTCACGCCCCGACCAGCTGGCCCGATTGCGCGGCACGCGCTGCGACGCCGTGTTGATGGGCGAGGTGTTCGCCACCAGTCCCGACCCCGCCGGCACGCTCGCCGTGCTCGCCGCCGCCGCGCGTGGCTCGGCGTGACGCTTCGGGCGTGCGCGCGATGAGGCGACGCACGGTGGTCAAGGTGTGCGGGCTCACGCGCAGCGAGGACGCGGCGTGGGCGCTGGGCTGCGGCGCCGACTGGCTGGGCTTCATCGTCCAGGGCGAGAGCCCCCGGCGGATCGAGCCCGAGCTCGTGGCCACGATCGTCGAGGCGGTGGGGGGAGGAGTGACGGTGGCGGTGATGGTGGGAGTCTCGCCGGACGAGGCGCTGGCGCTTGCACGTCGCGCGCGCGCCCAACGCGTGCAGCTGCATCGCGTGGTGCCCGCCCGCTGGCCGGCGGACTTTCCGCTGCCTTGTGCGTTCGCCATGGGCGTGACGCCGGAGGGCGAACTGGTGGGCGAGGAGCCCGGCGACGTCCACCTGCTGTTGCTCGACACGTCGGTCGCGGGGAGGGAGGGCGGCACGGGGCAGGTGTGGCCCTGGCACTCGGCCGAGCGGCTCGCCGCGCGCCGCGACGTGATGCTGGCGGGCGGACTCTCGGGCGACAACGTGGCCGACGCGATCCGCGCGCTCCGACCGTTCGGCGTGGACGCATCGTCGGCGCTCGAGTCGAGCCCCGGCATCAAGGACCCCGAACGCGTGCGGCGCTACGTCGAGGCCGCGCGCCAGTGCGACCCCACGCTCGAGGACGTCTCATGAGCGAGACTCGCGGGATTCCCGGGGTCATGCCCGACGCCACCGGCCACTTCGGTCCCTACGGCGGTCGGTTCGTGCCCGAAACGCTCGTGGTGGCGCTCGACGAGCTGGAACGCGAGTACGACCGTGCGCAGGCCGACCCGGCGTTCCGGCTCGAACTGGAGGCCACGCTGCGCGACTTCGCCGGCCGACCCACGGCGCTGTTCGAGGCGAAGCGCCTGTCGGAGAAGGCCGGCTGCCGGGTGTTCCTCAAGCGAGAAGACCTGCTCCACACGGGGGCTCACAAGATCAACAACACCATCGGCCAGTGCCTGCTCACGAAGCGCATGGGCAAGCCGCGCGTGATCGCCGAGACCGGCGCCGGACAGCATGGTGTGGCCACCGCCGCAGCCGCGGCGCGCTTCGGGCTCGAGTGCGCGGTGTACATGGGCTCCGAAGACGCGCGCCGGCAGAAACTGAACGTCGAGCGCATGAAGTTGCTTGGCGCGCGCGTGTGCGAGGTGGACTCCGGCAGCCGCACGCTCAAGGACGCCATCAACGAAGCACTGCGCGACTGGGTCACGCGCGTGCGCGACACGCACTACGTGCTGGGCTCGGTGCTGGGGCCGCACCCGTTCCCGCGCATGGTGCGCGACTTCCACCGCGTCATCGGGATCGAGGCCCGCGCGCAGATGCAGGCACTGGTCGGCCGCTTGCCCGACCTGCTCGTGGCGTGCGTGGGCGGCGGCAGCAACGCGATCGGGCTCTTCCACGCGTTCCTGGGCGACGCCGCCGTGGCGAAGGTGGGGGTGGAGGCCGGCGGCGAGGGCGTGCACACGGGCCGTCACGCGGCGCGCGTGCCCGAGCACAGCATCGGCGTGCTGCACGGCACGCGCACGCTCATCCTTCAAGATGCACGCGGCATGATCCGCGAGACGCACTCGGTCTCCGCCGGGCTCGATTACCCCGCCCTCGGCCCCGAGCACGCCTGGCTGCATGACCAGGGCCTGGCGCGCTACGACAGCGTCACCGACGCCGAGGCGTTGGCGGCGTTCGAGACACTGGCGCGGCTCGAGGGCATCCTGCCCGCGCTCGAGTCGGCGCACGCGATCGCCTGGGTGTTGCGCGAGGGCCCAGGCTTGGGGCGCGACACGATCGTGCTGGTGAACCTGTCCGGCCGCGGCGACAAGGACGTGGCCGAGGTGTTGCGCGTGACGGGCCGCGCGGACACGGGCGCGTGACGCCGATGCGAGAGGCGGCGGCATGACCGATCTGGGCTTCGTTCACCGCTACGAGCCCGCCGCAGAGGGTGCCGGCGAGGCCACGCTGTTGCTGCTCCACGGCACGGGCGGCAACGAGAACGACCTGTTGCCGCTCGGCCGCGCCATCTCGGCGAGTGCTTCGCTGCTGTCGCCACGCGGCAAGGTGCTCGAGCACGGCATGCCGCGCTTCTTCCGCCGGCTCGCCGAAGGGGTGTTCGACCACGACGACCTCGTGGCGCGCTCCAACGAACTCGCGGACTTCGTGATCGCCGCCGCCGCGCACCATCGCTTCGACCCCGCGCGCGTGGTGGCGGTGGGGTTCTCGAACGGCGCCAATATCGCCGCGGCGATCCTGCTGCTGCGCCCCGACGTGCTCGCCGGCGCGATCCTGCTGCGCCCCATGGTGCCGTTCGTGCCCGAACAACTTCCATCGCTCAGGGGCCGGCGCGTGCTGGTGGCGGCGGGGAAGGGCGACCCCGTTGTGCCGGCGCGCCAGAGCGAGATCCTGGCCGACATGCTTCGGGAGGCGGGCGCCGACGTGACGCTCCACTGGTCACCGGGGGCCCACGGGCTCGAGCGCGCCGACCTGGCGGCCGCTGCCGAATGGTGGCGGGGCGCTGCCGCAGTCGGCCCCGGAGAGTGACGCGACGTTGTGGCTGTGCTATAACACGCCGCCGCTCGTGCGCCCGTAGCTCAATTGGATAGAGCGTCAGCCTCCGGAGCTGAAGGTTACAGGTTCGACCCCTGTCGGGCGCACCATTCCCACCGGTCCTCCCGGATGAGCGTGAACCCTTCCCACCCCACATCAAGCGAGCGCTTCAAACCCAACGCATCGCGCGAGATGGCGTCCATGTTCGACGACGTCTCCGGGCGCTATGACCTGTTGAACCGGGTGATGACCCTGGGGCAGGATATGGCCTGGCGCGAGGCCATGTGGCGATGCATACCCGAGTCGGCGCGACACGTCCTGGACCTGTGCACGGGCAGCGGCGTGTCGCTGGCGGGACTGCGCCGGCCGGGTCGCACGGTGCTCGGAGTGGATGTGAGCCTCGCCATGCTGCAAGTGGCTGGCCGCGACCATGGCGGCGGCGGCTGGGCTCCGCGGCTCGCGTGCGCGGACGGGTTCCACCTGCCGCTGCGCGCGGGCGTGCTCGACGCGATCACGGTCGCGTTCGGCATACGCAATCTCCGCCCGCGCCGAGACGCGCTCGGCGAGATCGCGCGCGTGCTGGTTCCCGGCGGACGCCTTGTGGTGCTCGAGGCCGCTGCGCCCGCGCCGGGCCCGTTGGCACCGTTCACGCGTTGGTGGATCCGCCACGCGATTCCGTCCGCCGGGAACCAGCACGCGCGCGATCTCGCCGAGCGCGTCTCGGCGCGGGCGGAGATTGCGTATGCCGAACGCGACGGTG
>JANNKI010000179.1:0-3968 GCA_031396225.1 bacterium
GGTACGTGACCGCGCTGTCCGTGGGAGGCATCGTGTGCATCGCCGCCTCGAACGGCGGCACCACCTCGCAGGACTTGAAGACCGGGTTCCTCGTGGGGGCCACACCTCGCCACCAGCAGGTGGCGATCCTGGTGGGTTCGCTGCTATCGGCCGTATTGCTCGGGCCGATCCTGTTGCGCTTGAACGACACCGCCACGGTGTATCTGCCGGCTCGCCAGGTGGCACCACTGGGCCTGCACGCGGACGCGACGCAGCTCGTTGGAGCGCGCATGGAACGCGTGCGCGGCGTGCAGGCGCGTGACGACGGCGGCGAGTACCGCGCGTACCACAAGCTCGACGCCGAAGGCGCGCCGGCCGGCAAGTACCTCGTGGATGCGAACGGCGATGCCCGGTGGTTCGTGGATCCGGGCATCAATGGCGTCCATACCAAGCGTCCGGACGGCACCGAGGTAAAGAAGTTCGACGCTCCCAAGGCTACGCTCATGAGCTACATCATCCGCGGCATCCTCGACCGCCAGTTGCCGTGGGGGTTGGTGCTGTTCGGCGTGATGATCTCGGTGATGCTGGAGCTGGTGGGCATCCCGTCGCTGGCTTTCGCCGTGGGCGTGTACCTGCCCATCTCGTCGTCCATGCCCATCTTCATCGGCGGCATCGTGCGCTGGCTCGTGGACCGCGCGCGTCGCAAGGACCTCGCGCACAAGTCGCTCACCGAGGCACAGCTGGCGGCCGAGGGCGACAAGAGCCCCGGCGTGCTCATGGCCTCGGGCTATATCGCCGGCGGCGCGATCGCAGGCATCATCATCGCGTTCCTGGCCGGCGTGCTCACCGACTTCGACAACGGCATCGCCGCGTGGGCCGCCGCGCACAATCCGTTCCACACCGGAACCTCGGCCGATGTGCTGGCCCTGATCCCGTTCGCGCTGCTCACGCTGTTGCTCTGGCTCGTCGGGCGCGAGAAGCTGCTGGCGGGGCGAAGAAGTTGAGGCCGTGAGCATTCCGGCCCGCGACCGCGCCCTGCCGGCGATCTTGAACGCGGGCGTGATCGCGGGGGCGCTCGACCTGGCCGCCGCAAGCACGCAGGCGTTCCTCGCCGGCCGCACGCCGGCGCGGATGCTCCAAGGGATCGCCAGCGGCTGGCTGGGGCGCGCCAGCTTCCAGGCGGGAGCGTGGAGCGTGGCGCTCGGGTTCGTGACGCACTTCTGCATCGCCACCACTTGGGCTGCGCTGTTCTGGCTGGCGAGCCGCCGAGTTCCGGCCCTGGTCCGCAACGCGTGGCTGAGCGGTGCCGTGTATGGCGTGCTGGTCTACGCCGTCATGTACGAAGTGGTGATCCCGCTCTCGGCGATCCATCGCCGGGTGCCGCGGACGCCGCAGGACCTCGTGACCGGACTGCTCATCCACGTCGTGTGCGTGGGCTGGCCGATCGCGATGGAGATCCGCGCGCACACGTCGCGCCGGGACACGAGTACTATCTGAGGCACGTGCTCGCGTTCGTGCCCCGCACGGGGACCGGGCGCGACGGGACTCGGTCGAAGGCTCGCGGTCCGGGTCCGGGCGTCAGTCCGCGAGGAAGGGAGCGCAGGTGATGCTGGGGCTTCGTGGAAGGTTCGGCGCCGTCCTGGTCCTGGGAGTCGTGAGCGGCCTCCTCTTCGGAGGCTGACCCGGAACGGCTCGGCCCCGACGAAACTGGAGTACGCGACCCTTCTCCCGGCGATCCCGATGCTTCTGTTCGACCTCCTGCTGATGCTGTTCACGGGCAGGCTGATCGCGCATTCCATCTGGATGGAGTGGGTCATGCAGCGATGATCGTCGCCCGGCGCCCCGGCCTTTCGCGTGCCCGGCTCCCTCTCAGTGCACCTCGCTCCGGTCGTGCTTCGACACGATCTTGTCGAGCGGCCGGCCGATCACGAACAGCACCAGGCCCGCCACCACCGCGATCGTGGTCATGAGCCCGAAGAACTGCGTCTTGGGGATGCGCTCGTAGAACGTGCCAAGGTAGCCCGTCATGTAGTTGCCGATGAAGTTGGCGAGGAACCACACGCCCATCATCATGGACACGATCCGCACCGGCGCCACCTTGGTCACGATCGACAGCCCGATGGGCGACAGGTAGAGCTCGCCGAACGTGTAGATCATCGTGCTGCTCACGAGCCACATGATGCTGCGCTTCTCGTCGGGCGAGCCCAGGCCCTGCGCCGCCGAGATCATGATGATGAAGCCCAGCCCCAGCAGAACGCAGCCGATGGCCATCTTGGTCAGGCTCGACGGTTCCTGCCCGCGCGCGGCCTGCCACGCCCAGAACGACGTCAGCAGCGGCGTGAACAGGAAGATCATGAACGGATTGAACGACTGGTACCACGACGAGGGCATCTGCCAGCCGAAGAACGTCCAGCGCGTGTTTGCGTCCGCCCACAACTGCAGCGTGTTGCCCTGTTGCTCGTACACCGCCCAGAACGCCGCAACGATGAAGCACGCCACGCAGATGGCCAACACGCGCATCCACTCCTCGCGCGTCATCTTCTCCTTCACGGCGGAGACGTCGGCCTTGCGCTGGGCGAGCACGTCGGGCGCCAGGTGCTTCTGGTTCATCATGTAGAAGATGAGTCCCAGCACCATGCCCACGCCGGCGGCGCCGAAACCGTAGTGCCAACCCACCTTCTGGCCAAGCGTGCCGCACACGAGCGGCGCGAGGAACGCGCCCAGGTTGATGCCAACGTAGAAAATCGAGAACGCGCTGTCGCGCCGCTTGTCGCCCGGTGGGTAGAGCAGGCCGACCTGTGTGGAGATGTTCGGTTTGAAGCAGCCGTTGCCGAGGATCAGGAACATGAGCGCGGGGAAGAACAGCGCCTCGCTCGCCATGAGGAAGTGGCCGATGGCCATGAGCACGCCGCCGATCACGACCGTGCGGCGCTGGCCCAGGAAGCGGTCGGCGAGCAGGCCGCCGAAGAACGGCGTGAAGTACACGAAGCCGGTGTACAGGCCGTACACCCAGGAGCCGAGCGGCTGTGCCGCGAAGCTGGTGTGGAACAGCGACTCGTACATGCCCTTCACCATGTCGAAGCCCAGCACCCGTGCGCCCACGTCGGGCTGGATGAACAGGTGGTTCACCATGTACAGCACCAGCAACGAGCGCATGCCGTAGTAGCTCATGCGCTCCCACATCTCGGTCATGAACAGCACGAACAGCCCGCGCGGGTGGCCGAGCCAGGTGGCCTCGGAGATCGGGGCGGTCGAATGCGTGGAGGTGCTCATGATCGAGCGGCACGGTAGCACGAGCCCGCGGCGCCGGGCCCGGTCACGAGACACGATTCACGAGACCCGGTCACGAGAAGCGCTCCAGATCCTGCAGCACCAGTTCCCGCTCGGCCGGGTCCGCCACCTCGGCGCACAGGCGCCGGGCCT
This sequence comes from bacterium, assembly GCA_031396225.1. Lineage (GTDB taxonomy): Bacteria > Eisenbacteria > RBG-16-71-46 > RBG-16-71-46 > RBG-16-71-46 > JAIOPA01. The sequence continues at coordinate 3,403 of JANNKI010000179.1, forward strand.
CGGCCGCATGGCGGTCGCGGCCGGCCGCATCGTCCGCCACGGCCGCGGCGCGGGCCGGCCGCTGGGTCCAGTGCCAGAACGATGCCTGGGCCAGCGCCAGCATCTCGAGCGTCTCGGCTTCGCTGCGCGAGGGTTTGTCGATCAGCGCCCAGCAGCGGTTGAAGCAGTCGGTGGAGAAATATTCGTGAGCCTTCGCGGCTTCGGCGAATGCAGCACGTTCCATGGTCGATCCCCTTCAGGCCGCAGGTCGGCGCAGCGCGCCCGTGCGCAATGTGCCGACCCACCCGGCCGCGATCATGAGTCCCGAATGCGCGGCGAACACCGCGTGGTCGGGGAAGCTGCTGCCTTCGTGCGGCACCCGGGCCCAGAATGCCCACAGCGCTCCCCACACCAGCAACCCCGCCAGCAAACCCTCGGCGAGCGCTCGGCGCCACGAAACTTCCACCGACGCGCTTCCGGCGAGACGAGTGCCGAGCCAGCCGCCCCCGAGGTAGAGCGCGGTGAACCAGAGCCCGGAGACCACACCATCCACGGCCTCGCCGACGCTGGCTTCCACGCTGAGATGC
>JANNKI010000181.1:0-11882 GCA_031396225.1 bacterium
CCAGCCACCAGCTGGTACTCGCCGCGGCCCACGCGGCGTACGAGCAGCGGCTGCAATACGCCGGTAGCCCTGATCGAATCCGCCAGCTCCTTGAGCGCACCCTCGTCAAACCGGGTGCGCGGCTGGAACGGGTTCGGAGCGATGGTCTCCACCGCCAGCTCGGTCACGCCGCTCAGCTGCGGCTGCAGCCCCTCGGTTGCGACGGATGCCGATTCGCTCGAGATCAAGGCCTCAAGCCCACGCCCCAACACTTTTCTACTCATGGCCGAGCACCTCCTTTGCCAGCTCGCGATAGCTCTCAGCGCCGGAGCTGTGTGGGTCGTAGAGCACGATTGGCTTTCCGAAGGAAGGGGCCTCGCTGAGTCGCACATTCCTCGGGATGACAGTCTTGTAAACCCTGTCCGAGAAGAACTTGCGAGCTTCTTCAGCCACCTGGCGAGACAGGCTCAGGCGGGCATCGAACATGGTGAGCAGCACGCCCTCGATCCTGAGGGCTGGATTCAGGTGGTCCTGGATCAACCGGATCGCCGTGATGAGCTGTGTGAGCCCCTCGAGTGCCAGGTACTCGCACTGGAGCGGGATGATCACCGAATCCGAGGCGGTCAATGAGTTTACGGTGAGCAGGCCCAGCGAGGGCGGGCTGTCGATGAGGATGAAGTCGTAGTCGTCCCGCACTCTCGCGAGACAGGTCTTGAGGCGTGTCTCGCGCGCCATCATGCCGACCAGCTCGACCTCGCCCCCCGAGAGGCGCTGTCCAGTCGGAAGCACGTCCAGCGAGGCGAGGCTGGTGGGCAGGATGGCGTCCTTGGCCTCGGCATGCCCGATCAGGACCTCGTAGGTCCCGAGCCGCTGGTCGTTCCCGTTGACCCCCACGCCGCTGGTCGCATTTCCCTGTGGATCGATGTCCACGAGAAGCACGCGGCGGCTCTCCTGCGCGAGACAAGCGCCGAGATTGATGGCCGTGGTGGTCTTGCCGACGCCGCCCTTCTGGCTGGCGATCGAGATGACTCGTCCCATTCCCTTGGTCCGTTCGGTCCCGCGATGGGGACCGCTCCATGGAGTCGACACCAGCGCGTCGACGATTCCGTTCGGGGGTGGCGGCGGGCAGGCGGGCAGCGCCGACCGCGATCGTCGGGCCCGGAAACTAACAAGTCCGGTGGATGGGGACAAGCCGATTGTTCCACGTGGAACACGCCCATCCAAATTGCTGCAATTCTATTATTTTCTTTCGAATACCAGTATCGAGTTGGGCCCATCGCCGATGGCGTGAACCATGGGAGGGCCCCAGTGCTGCTGCCACTCGCCGCTCTCGGCAGCAAGCTCGGCCTGGACACCGCTGCCCTTCCACAGGATCGCATGCCCGCCCGGTACCACGATCGCGGAGGCCATCTCCAGCGTCGGGCCCAACTTCATGGTGGCGCGTGAGGTGAAACCGTCACAATGCAGCGTCGCCGGATCCCCCTTGATCAAGACCTCGAGTCGGCCCGTCACCACAACCACCCGCTTGATCGATATCTCCTGCACGGCTCTGCGCAGGAACAGGGTCTTGTTCCGCCGCGATTCGACCAGCGACCAGTGCGAGCCGACACCCGCCAGTGCGAGTGGTAGCGCCGGGAATCCGCCGCCCGATCCAAAATCTACCAACTTATTACAGCCCAGCGTGTTGATGACACTGGCACCAGCGAGTGACTCAGCGATGTGGCGGTCGAGGAGTCGAGGCTCGTCGTCGTGCGAGATCAGGTTGGAGACACCCTGGTTCCACTTGAGCAGTTCCAGGGCGAAGGCCTTGATCCGAGCGAGCACGAGCTCGCGCTCGGCATCGCCGCCGCTGAGGAACGGAAGCAGCGAGTTCCAGCGCATCCGGTCGACGAGTCGTGTCGGATCGCGACGAGGCCCGTCAGCGCGCAGCTCGGTCTTGCGCTGCGTGACGGGCGCGCGAGGGGATCTTGGACGCCGGGAACCCGTTGCGCGCTGAGGACTTGGCCTGCGTCTGTCGTCGCCGGAGCCAGCGCTGGGACGCGGGCGCGAGGAGCCTGTGCGCTGCGGGCCAGTGCGAGGTGAGCTGCTGCGGGCAGGCCCGGACCGCGGCGGGCCATTGCGAGGTGAGCTGCTGCGGGCCGGCCCGGACCGCGGCGGACCGGTGCGGATCGGGCCGCTGCGAGCGGGGCCGGACCGCGGCGGGCCGGCGCGCGACGGGCCGCCACGCGTCGGGCCAGAGCGGGTCGGTCCAGGGCGAGTCGAACTGCTGCGGGCGGACCCGGACCGCGGCGGGCCGGTGCGCGATGAGCCGGTGCGCTGGGATCCGCGTCGCGTCGAGGACTGCCTCCTGCCGCCTGGGTTGGCCATGGGCCGAGCACCATACCCGACTTCTGGGGCACAGGCACCCTATCCCAACATCATCTGCTCGTCGTCGGGATCGTTCCCCTGCCATTCGCCCTGGCACCTCCCGCAGAATGAATGCAGCCATTTGGCGCGGGGTGGCGTTGGAGCCTTGAAGGTCGCGCCCGCTCCGCGCAGTTGTCTGCAAGCGCCATAGTGAACGATCGCGGCGTTCCCACGAGGAGGCCGCCATGCGAAGCCGCTCGCGTGCTCATTCGCCCAAGTCGCCACGGATCGGCGCGATCAGGATTCTCGCGACCGTCATGATTCTCCAGCAACTCGCCCCCCCGCGACCGCGCCGGGGATCTATTTTCCTGTCGGCACAGGTCGGCGACGAGCAGGCGCGATTACGCCTGGCGCGCGTGCAGTGATCGGCAGCGCGCCTGCGCCAGGTTGACGCGAGGCACCACCATCGGCACCTGCGACAGCTCCGGCGGCTTCGCCTCGCGCCGGTGGCGAATGTGTGGGCGCTGGCGCCGTGTCAGCGAACCGCCGAAGCCGGGCTGGCGCTGGGCATGGCCCCGGCGCGTCGCGCATGCACCAGCAAAATCGCCACATCCGACGGCGACACCCCCGCCAGGCGCGACGCCATCCCCACCGTGTCCGGACGCCACCGCCGCAACTTCTCGCGCGCCTCGTTCGAGAGCCCCGAGAGTTCCCGCTCCCACATCTCCGGCGGCAGTGTCACCGATTCCAGCGACGCCGCCGCCGCCGCCGTGCGCTGTTGCCGCGCGATGTAGCCGCGATAGCGCACGCGTACCTCGAGTGGCGCGCGGAGCGCGGGCGGCAGCACGGCTTCCACGCCCAGCGCTGGCAGTTCCTCGTAGCGGCCCTCGGGACGCGCCAGCCAATCCACGGCGCGCACGGTGCGAACGCCCCCCGGCGTCGCGGGCACCGTCACGTTCACGCGCTCGAGCCGTCGCTCCTCGGCATCGATCGCCGCCCAGCGCGCGCGTGTGAGCTCGAGCTGTTCGTCGTCCAACAACCCCAGCGCGTGCCCGATCGTCACGAGGCGCTCGTCGGCGTTGTCGGCGCGCAACAGCAGCCGGTGTTCGGCGGCCGAGGTGAACATTCGGTAAGGCTCGTGATGCTCGCGCGTCACCAGGTCGTCCACCAGCACGCCGACATAGGCCTGGTCGCGACGCAGCACGAACGGCGTCTCCCCGCGCACCGCGCGAGCTGCGTTCACGCCGGCCACGAAGCCCTGGGCAGCCGCCTCCTCGTAGCCGGACGTGCCGCAGATCTGGCCGGCCAGCCAGAGCCCGGGCGTGCGCCGGCACTGGAGCGTCGCGTCCAGCTGGTGCGGCAGCACGAAGTCATACTCCACCGCGTAGCCGGGCCGCACCATCTCCGCGTGTTCGAGCCCACGGATCGTACGGATGAACTCGAGCTGAACGTCCTCGGGCATGCTCGTCGAAACACCGTTCACGTAGATCTCGTCCACGTCGCGTCCCTCGGGCTCGAGGAAGATGTGGTGTTGCTCGCGCTCGGGGAACTTGACCACCTTGTCCTCGTGCGAAGGGCAGTAGCGCGGACCCCGACCGGTGATGGCCCCGGAATAGAGCGGGGAGCGAGCCAGGTTGTCGCGGATCACCGCATGCGTGCGCGCGTTCGTATGCGTCACCCAGCACAGCACCTGGTCCACTTCGAGCCACTCGGTCCAGTGCGAGAACGGCTCCGGTGGGTCGTCGCCGGGGGCCACTTCTAGTGCCGCCAGGTCCAGCGACGCGCGGTGCAACCGCGGCGGCGTGCCCGTCTTGAGTCGGCCGCGCTCCAGTCCCAGGTCGGCCAGGCACTCCGAGAGCGCTCGTGCCGCGTGCTCTCCGAGGCGTCCACCCGCGAGTTGGCGCTCGCCGATGTGCAGCACGCCGTTCAGGAACGTCCCGGGCGTGATCACCACGGCGCGAGCGCTCAGCACGCGGCCGTCGGTGAGCGCGATGCCGGTGGCGCGGCCACGCTCGATCCGCACGCGTTGCGCCACGCCCTCCACGAACTCGAGCCCCGGCGTGGCGCCGAGCAACCGCAGCATCTCCGCCGAATAGAGCGCCTTGTCGCACTGCGCCCGCGGTGACCACACCGCGGGACCGCGCCCGCGATTCAACATCTTGAACTGGATGCCGGCGCGATCGGTGACGCGCCCCATCACGCCCCCCAACGCGTCCAACTCGCGCACCATGTGCCCCTTCGCCACGCCCCCAATGGCGGGATTGCACGACATCTTCGCCGTGTCGGTGACCTGCACCGTGAGGAGCGCGGTGGCGAGCCCCATGCGCGCACAGGCGTGCGCCGCCTCGCAGCCCGCGTGGCCCGCGCCGACCACCACGACGTCGTAGTCGCCCTCGCGCCGCGCGGCGTCGCGCGCGCGCTCCGGCACCGCCTGTGCCGGGGCTCCGGGCGAGGGCTCATAGTGCGCCGCGGACTCCTCCGGAAGGCGTTCGCGCATCACTTGCCGATGCAGAAGCGCGCGAAAATGCGCTCCAGCAGCTCCTCGCTCGCGTTCCGACCCGTGACCTCGCCCATCGCCGCGAGTGATTCGCGAAGCTCGAGCGCCACGATCTCGCCGGGCGAGCCCTGCTCGGCCACGGTCACCGCGCGCTCGAGCGCCGCGTGCGCGCGGGCCAGTGCGTCGGCATGCCGCGGGTTCGACACCGCACCCGCCAACCCGCCCGCGCGCTCCACGCCGAGCAAAGTAGCGATCGCGTCGCGCAGCGCGTCGAGCCCGTGGCCCGTGGTGGCCGACACGCGTAGGACAGCCGCCGGCCGCTGGCCGGCGGCCCAACAGACCTCCGCCTCGGTCACCACCGTGGGCAGGTCCGCCTTGCACAGCACGGCCAGCACCCGGCGCCCGGCGAGACTCGAGGCGAGCGACTCCTGGGGGGGTTCAAACGGCACCGAACCGTCCACCACCCACAGCACCACGGCCGCGCCCTCGAGTGCAGCGAGTGCTCGCTCCACGCCGCGTGCTTCCACCGGACTGGTGGCTGACCGCACGCCGGCCGTGTCCGACAGCGTCACCGCCACGCCCGAGAGCTCGAGCCGTTCGCTCACGCGGTCGCGCGTGGTGCCGGGCTCCGCGGTGACGATGGCGCGGTCCTCACCGAGCAGCGCGTTGAACAGCGACGACTTGCCGGCGTTGGGGCGCCCCACGAGCGGGATGCGCACTCCCTCGCGCACGGCGCGTGCCCACGGCGCACCCGCCAGGAGCCTCGCCAACTCGCCGCTCACCGCCGCGATCGCCGCACGCACATGCGGGGGCGTCTCGATGCCGCCCACGTCCTCGGCGAAGTCCACCCGCGCCTCAACTTCGGCCGCGGCCTCCGCGACGCGCTCCTCGAGCGCGGCGATGCGTCGCGACAGTTCACCCGCGAGCTGGGCGAGCGCCAGGTCGCCCGCGCTCTCGGTCTCGGCGTGCACCAGGTCGGCCACGGCTTCCGCCTGCGCCAGGTCCAGCCGCCCGCGCAGATACGCGCGTAACGTGAACTCGCCCGGGCCAGCCAGGCGCGCACCGGCCGTCTGTAGCGCCGCGAGCACACGTCGCGCCGGCACGCCGCCGCCGCCGTGGCAGGAGAACTCCACCGTGTCCTCGCCCGTGTAGGAGCGCGGCCCGCGGAACACGGCGGCCACGACTTCGTCCAACCGCGCCCCGCTCCCCGACGCGGACTCCCGCCGCGCGTCCACCGCCCAGCCGTGGTGCAGCGTGTGCCCCGACGCCGACGCCAGCGGCGACGAGCCGCGGAACACCTGGTCGGCCACGCGCAACGACTCGCGGCCGCTCACGCGCACCACCGCGAGCCCGGCGGTGCCGGTCGCGGTGGCGATGGCGGTGATGGTGTCCTCCAGTGGCAGCAAGACGTTCCTCCGGGATGTGCGCGACGCCCGGCTCGCGCGATGCCGAGCCGGGCGTCGGGGTCTGCATTCGCCTCGGTCAGCTCGCGCTCTCGTCTTCCGTTCTCTCCGGGAAGCTCGCGGGCGCCACGGCGACACGTTTGAGCATGCCCGTGCCGAGCGAGAACGTCCGCACGCGCGTGTCCTCCTTGAGCGTCACGTGGAGGATCCGGCGTTCCTGAGAGTTCAGGGAGTCGCTCGCCACCTCGGCGTTCCGCGCGATGGCGTCATCCGCCATGCCGCGGGCCAGGTCGGCCAGCTCCACCTCGCGCTGCTGCCAGAAGTCGTTCACCTCGAGCTGCAGGTGGTAACGCGAGCCGTCGCCCTTGTTGAGGAAGCGATTGAGCAAATGCTGGAGCGACTGCCGGGTCTCGCCCTGGCGACCGTTCAACAGGTTCTCGTCCCGGTCCACCTCGACCGTCACGTCCACGCGATTGCCTTCGGCTCGCACGGTGACGCGAGGCTCGAAGCCCATCGCGCCGAGCAGGTCCTCGGTGAGCTTCTTGCTGGTCGCGATGAGTTCCTCGCTGGTCATGTCCGGCGCCTCCGATCGCTCGCGCGGCTCGTCGCCACGCTCGTGACGTCCGCGGAAGCGCTCGCGGCGTGCTTCGCTCGGATCCCGCTCGGGCCTCCCGAGGTGTCCCTGGTCGTCCGCGGCCACGCCCGCGCGCGCTTCGGCCCGTTCATGGGCATGCCCATGCGCCTCCGGCGCATCGTGCCCGACCGACTCCAGCTCCGGCTCGGGTGCGAGCCGCGCCATCACCGGTTCCGCCGGCGTGGCCGGCATCGGTGGTGCGGGCGCTGCCGCCGCGGGTACGGCGACCGGCGCCGATCGGGGCTCGTCCAACTCCTCGCGCTCCGAAGCCTCGACGCCGTTCATCATCACCGGCGACCTGGCGGCCTCGAGCTCTCCGCCCTCCTCGAGCGCGCCACCGCGGCGGCGGCCACGGCCACCCCGCCGGCCACGCCGGCGGCGCTTGCGCGGAGAATCATCGTCACCCCCGTCCGCCACGGCCGGCGGCACCGGCGATGGCGCCGCGGCCTGCGCGGGTGTCGGCCGACGCTCTTCGCGCGGGGCACGTTCGCGGGGCGCACGTTCCTCGCGTGCGACCTTCTCCTCGCGCGGCGGGCGCGCCTCGCGGGGAGCACGGTCCTCGCGACCACCTCGTTCCTCGCGACGCCCCTGCGCCTTCGGCTCGCGGTCGTCCTTCTCTTCGCGGCCGGCGCGCTCGGGGCGCTCGTCGCGCGGGCCTCGAGCGGCGCGGTCATCACGACCCGCGCGAGCCGGGCGCTCGTCGCGACCTGCACGACCAGGGCGTTCGCCTCGACCAACCGGTGCGACCTCGCGAGCGCCGCGACCACCACGCGGCTCTCGCTCGTTGCGTTTTCCGCCACGGCGTTCATCGCCGCCCCGCTCCGAGGGCTCCTTGATGGCGCCCCCCGGCCGACGCGCCACGCTCACCCGGAACGGGCGGGCGCCGAATCCCAGGAAACCGCCCTTACCTTCCTCGACGGTCGTGATCACCGCCTCGGCGCGCGACAGTCGCAGCGCATCGAGACCCTTGCGTACCGCCTCGTCGAACGTCTTGCCTTCATAGACTGAACCAGCCATTGCATTGCCCCTGCCGGACGCGAACCGGTCGCGCGCCATCCAGCCGCCAGGGGGGCGGTCTCGGCGCGCGGTTCGGGCTCAGCGTCCCGGTGCGGGTGGGAGTGATGCTCCGTGGCGCACATCGCGCGCGGCGCGAGGTCGTGCCCTTGGGGGGCGGACATCGCCGCCGGTGCGCGGGGGAGACCCGCCGTCCCCGCGCCGACGAGACTCGCCGCGCCGGGTCCGGGAGCCGTGCGGCCCGCGAAGCCGTTTCGAAACGACGGGTGACTCTACTTCGCCGCGGCTCCCGTCCGCCATGGCGAAGGTCGTGGCCCGGACCGTCCGCGCCGCCACTGGGGCGGACTCGGCAGATCCGGTGCGCTCGGGCTCGGGCTAGGCCTTGCCGCGCGCGGAACCTGTTCCGGCGGGGACGACCACCCCGTCGTCACCTCGCATGGCCAGCCACTGCTGGAGCGAGGTGTACAGGTTCATCACCGTCCAGTAGAACACCAACCCGGACGGCAAGCCATAGAACACGAACAGCATGAAGAAGTTCATCAGGTACATGGTCGTCGCCTGCTGTGGCGGCGTCGGGGTGAGCTTCTGCTGCAGGAAGCCCGTGCCCGCCATGATGATGGGCAGCAACCGGATGGGGAATCCCGACACCGTGAACAGGTGGTCCGGCGCCGACAGGTCGTGGATCCAGGTCACGAACGGCGCCTGGCGCAGGTCAATGGCGTTGAACAGCACGGCATAAAGCGCGAAGAACAGTGGCATCTGCAGCAGCATGGGCAGGCAGCCGCCGGCCGGATTGACCTTGTTCTCCTTGTAGAGCGCCATCACCGCGGCGTTCATGGCCTCGGGCTTGTTCTTGTACTTCTCGCGCACGCGCTCCATCTCGGGCTGCAGCTTCTGCAGCGCTCGCATGCTCTTCATGCTGCTCATGTTGAGCGGGTGCAGCACGATCCGCACGAGCGTGGCGAGCAGGAAGATGGCGATGCCGAAGTTCCTGACCCACGAGTCGAGCAGCCGCAGGAGCTGGAGCAGCGGGTAGCTGAACGGCAGCATCCAGTTGGCACCCAGGTCCACCGCCTTCTCGAGCTGCAGGCTGCCGGGCTTACCCGCGCCCGAGAGCTTGCTCAGCGCGAAATAATCCGCCGGGCCGAAATACACCGCGAACCGCTGACTCCCCTCGGCCGGCGCCGCCATGACCAGCGTGCCCTCTGCGATCGGCTGGCTGCTCTTGGCCCCCTTGGGCAGGCGCGCCAGCTCGTCGGCCGTGACGATGTGCGAGCGACCGCGCGACACGGTGCCGCGGCCCTCCACGCCGATCGGGGCGACCACGCCCAGGAAGTAGTGCGATTGCACCCCCGCCCAGTGTGCCGCGCCATCGCGCACCTTGTCGGACTTGCCGATCAGGCCCTGCGCACCATCGCGATGCAGGTTCTTGCCGAGGAGCCCGATCGCGCGGACGGAGTTCTTCTCCTGGTCCAACTGGGTGTCGTTCAGAAGTGGCCACGAGCGCGTGGTGAGCGACCAGTCGCGCACCTGCGCTGCTCCGGCCACGGTCACGTTCAGATCGAGCAGGTAGCTGTCGGGGTTCACGCGCCACGTCTGCCGCACTTCGAGTCCCGCGGAGTCGCGTGCGGTGAATGTCACCGCGGCCACGGCGCCGGAAGCGTCGGTGCTCTCGACCACGGCGAACGGCGTCGAAGCGAGCGAGCGCAGTGCCGTGCCCGAGCCCAGGTCCAGCGAAAACGCCGGCGCACCGGCCAGCGCGACGCGATCGCCCGCGGGCACCTCGGCGCCGCGGCGCGGACGGCGGCCCGGCTTCTCGGCGTACTGCGACACGCCCCAGGCGGCGGCGTAGCGCTTGAGTTCCACCGACTCGAGTCGCGCGCCGATGTTGCTGAAAGTGGCGCGATAGAGCGGTGTTTCGATCACCACGCGGCGAGCCGGGGCGGCGGGGGTAGCGGGCGCGGCGAGCCGCAGGTCGCCAACGGCGGCGGTCGGAGCCGCGGAGTCGGTCGGAGCCGCGGAGTCGGTCGGCGTGGTCGCGGCCGGCGAGCCGGGAGCGGCCGGCGTGGTGGCCGTCACCTCGGGCTTGGCGGGCGGCTGCGGCATGAAGCGAGCCTGCAGCGTGGTGAACAGCGCGAACACCAACAGGCACATCAGCAACGCGTAGATGGTTCGACGATCCATGGTCAGGGCACCGGGTCCACGCCCGCGGGACTCAGGGGGTGGCATCGTCCGATCCGGCGAAGCGCGAGCCAGGTGCCGCGCAGCGAGCCGTGGCGCGCGATGGCTTCGCGCGCGTATTCGGAGCAGGAGGGGAAGTGACGGCAGGCGCCGCGCACCGTGGGTGGGGCGAGGCGCTGGTAGGCGAGGATGGCGAGCAGCAGGATCCGGCGCATGTCAGACGGGCAGCGGCGCGAGCGCGCCGGCGTGCGCGAGCAGTGTTTCCACGTCGGTGGCGAGGACCTGGTGCGGAGCGTCGAGGGTGCGGCGCGAGGCGATGAACACGAGTAGGTATCCGTGGGGGGGAACTCGGGCCCAGCGGCGCCGGACGATCTCCCGGAGGCGGCGCCGCGCGCGATTGCGCTGCACCGCACCGCCCACACCTCGCTTGCTGGCGATGAACCCCACGCGACTCGTCTCCCCTGCAGCCGCAACCACCAGCAACAGGCAGGTCCGTCCGCGGTAGGCCATCCCCTCGTCCCGCACGCGTGCATGGTCGCGTCCGCGGGTCAGGCGATTCGCCGGCAGGAGCCGCTCGGAAGGCAGTCCGCTCATCTCAGCGGAGGATCCGGCGGCAGGAACCGGCGTGTGCGTCATGCGATCGCGATCGACCGCATCGATCCGCCCGCGTTCACTGGCACCACGAGCGGCTCGGGAACTCGTTCGAGGACCGCTCAGCGGTCAGACACGGTGAGGCGCTTCCGGCCCTGCCTACGGCGGGCGGCAAGCACTTTGCGGCCGCCCTTGGTGCTCATGCGGGCGCGGAAACCGTGCGTCTTGAACTTGTGGCGATTATTCGGCTGGAATGTGCGCTTCATGGTGGCTTCTGGAACCTCTGGAAAGTGCAGACAATGCGGCGGATAGAACGAGGCAGACTACGAGAGCGGGCGGGCGAGCGTCAAATTCGGCGGCGCGTCCTACATTAGAATTGTCGCGGACGCGGGGACGTCGGAGATCCCAAAGGCGGCGCAGCGGCCGCCGCCAGCGTACGCCGGGCCCTGCTCAGCGCCCGAGCAGTCCGCCCGTGCGCGAGCGCTGCGCGTGCAGATGGTGCACGGATTCCTCGAGAATGGGCGACGTCTCGGCGCTCTGGTCGGTGCCGACCGTGCGCCGCATGCCCTCGGGCACGTCCACGCCCTCGCCTGCGGGGGCACCCTTGCCGGTCACGCGGACGTGGCCCTCCATCACGCACACGCAGGTCCCGAAGCTGTGCCGCAACACCGCGAACGACGTGCCCACCGCGCGCACGCTCGCCTCGGGTGTCGTCACGTCGAGGTGCGCGCCGTGGAACGCCTTGCCGGTCGTGAAGTAGGCGTCGCCCGATTCGAGGCGCGCGCTCATGCGGCGCCACCACATCCGGTTGGGCGCCGACGACAGCGTGAGTTTGGCGTCCGGCCCGATCGCCACGGCGGCCACGCCGGGCGCGGCCAGGTCCAGCGTGATCGCGCCCTCCACGCGCACGCGGCCGCCGCGGCGGAGGGCGAGCGACAGCGCGGAGGTGTCCGCAAGCGTGAACGCCCGGCCGGCCACCCACACCCGGCCCGAGCCATTGGCCGCCAGCAGGCGCCAGTCCGGACCGCGATTCGCCTGGAACACCAGCGCCAGCACCACGCCAGCCGCGAACGGCAGCAGCACCTCGGGGCGCGCGAACCATGGCCCACGCAGCAGCAGTCCTCTCTCGCCCGCGCGCCGACGACGTCTTCCGCGCACGACTGCGCGAGGACTTCGTGACGGGCCGCATCGGGCGCCGGCGCGGACTGCTGCTGCGCGGGCCATGGTTCGCGCGCCC
>JANNKI010000186.1:0-6946 GCA_031396225.1 bacterium
CGCAGCCGGCGGTCGGGTCGCGGCCGGCATGCCCGCGGGGGGGAGGACGGTCACCGTGCCGCAAGGCCGGAACTCGACGAGGACCGCGTGCCGGAGGAGCCTGTCGCCAGGCTCGAGCCCTCCTACGAGATGGACGAGGACCTCGAGGAGCCGCGCACGAACGTGTGGCCAGAGTCCGCATCGGCGTCGCGTGGTCCGGTGCTGGAGGAGATCGACGACCTCCCAGAACCTCTCCCGAGCCCGGCGGCGAGCACCACGCGGCGCGCCATGCGCTTCGGTCGAGGCCGTCGACGCGAGGCCGCGTCCGAGATCGACGCAGCCTCGGCTGCCGAGGCCGGATCGCCGGAGCCGATCGCGGAGCGTCTCGTGGACCCCTACGCGTCGGAGGAGCCGCGCACGAGCGTGCGGCCCGGGCCCTCATCGGCGTCGCGCGGTCCGGTGCTGGAGGAGATCGACGACCTCCCAGAACCCCTCCCGAGCCCGGCGGCGAGCACCACGCGGCGCGCCATGCGCTTTGGTCGCGGCCGTCGGCGCGAGGCCGCGTCCGAGATCGACGCAGCCTCGGCCGGCGAGGCCGGATCGCCGGAGCCGATCGCGGAGCGTCTCGTGGACCCCTACGCGTCGGATGAGCCGCGTGCCGAGGAGCGCGTGGCGCCGGTCGTGGACGTGCCCGTTCCCGAGGAGATCGTGGGCGTGGAGAGCGACCGCGACCGCGAGGCGCGCATTGACGAGATGGAGCGAGCGCTCGAGAACTTCGGACGTCGCCGCAGCCCGGACTACGGACGCCGCGGTCGTCGTCGCTGAGGCCGCGTCGCACCGCGGGCGCTTCACGCGCTCGCGGTGCGGCGTGCTAGGCTTTGCTCGCATGTGGCCCCTACTCCTGTCGCTCCTGCTCGCTGAGAGCGCTGCCGCCGCAGCTCCGGCCGCGCGAGCGCCGCGCAAGCCCGGCCCCGCCGCGGCCGCGGCCCCCGCGGCCGATACGAGCACGGGCCGCTACATGAGCGAAGCGGGCGTTCGCTATTACCTGAGCGCGCGTCTGCTCGAGCAGTCCGGGAAGCTCACCGAGGCGCTCGGCGAGTACTACCGCGCGCTGAGCCTGGACCCGCGTTCCACCGACCTGCTCGTGCGCATCAGCCAGTTGTGCGCGCAACTCGGGGACCCGGCGCGCTCGCTCGAGTTCGCCGAGCGCGCGCTGGCGCGTGATCCCGACGACTGGCGCGCTCTGTGGCTGCAGGGCGCGGCATTCTTCAGCACCGGCCGCGTGGCCGAGGCCATGCTACCGCTCGAACGCGCGAGCGCGATCGATTCCACGCAGTCGGAGGTGCTGCGAACGACGGCCCGCGTGGCCGAGACGCTCGGGCGTATGGACGTGGCCGAGCGCGCATGGCGACGCCTCGTGTGGGTGGATGAGGAGGACGGCGAAGCGTGGTTCCAGATCGCCGCCGCCGAAGCTCGGCGCGGTGACCTCGCGGCGGCCGCGGTCTCGCTCCAGCGCGCGACCCAGTTGAATCCCACGCGCCCGGGACTCCTGTTCCTGCAGGCCTGGGTGAAGGAGAACGTCGGCGACGTCCCGGCGGCGATCGAGCTCTATCGGAACCACCTCAAGATTCACGTGGACGACATCGGCACGCGCCGCCGCCTCGTGGGCCTCTACCTGCGCGTGGACCGCGACACGGACGCCTACGAGGAGGCCCGTCGCGTTGCCCAGGCCGACCCGACGGATGCGGAATCGATGCAGGTGCTGGCCGACCTGGCACTCAGGACCAAGCACACCGCCGAGGGCGAGCGGTTGCTCACGCAACTGCGCTCGAAGAATCCCGGCGATCCCGAGAGCGTGGCGCGGGTCGTTGTGGTGCTGGCCCGCAACGGACGCGGTCGCGAGGCTGCGCGCATCGCCGACCAGTGGGTGACCGATCATCCCGGCCACGCCGCAGGGCCGATGCTCGCCGTGCGCGCCTGGACCGCCGCCGGTGTTCCCGACTCCGCCATCGCCCGCGCGCGTCGGGCCGTGGAGATGGCGCCGGACTCCACCGAGCCGCGACGCCTCCTGGCCCGCACGCTCCAGGATGCTCGCCGCTTCACCGAGGCCGAGCGGGAGTGGCTGGTGCTGCGCGAACGTCATCCGCGCGAGCCCGGCTATGCGCTCGACCTGGGCGGCTGTCGCGAGCGGGCCGGCAACGTGGACGGCGCCGTCGTCGCCGGGCGCGAGGCGCTGCGGATCGCTCCGGACTGGGCTCCCGCGCTCAACTTCCTCGGCTACATCCTGGCCGACCACGGTCGCGAGCTGGAGGAGGCCCGCGGCCTGATCGAACGAGCCGTCCGACAGGATCCCTTGAACGGTGCGTTCGTGGACTCGTTCGGCTGGGTGCTCTACCGCCTCGGCCGGCTGAGCGAGGCCCGCGACCACCTCGAGCGGGCCGTCCGCCTGACCGGCGGCGACCCGGTGGTTCGCGAGCACCTGGGCGACGTCTACCGCGACCTCCGCCAGCCCGAGCTGGCCCGGGAGCAGTACCGGCTGGGCGAGGCGTCCAACGGTGAGAACCAGAAGCGTGTGGCGGAGAAGCTCAAGACCCTGCGCTGACGCGAGCTCCCACACAACTTATTGTCTTGTGGAGCCTTAGCTTGTGCGGCGAAGATTGTGGGTCCGGCTCCAGAAGTGCCTTTTGAGCTTGATCCTGGATCCCGGGACAACGACTTACAGGCTGCCGGTCCTCCACCAACAATCTTCGCCGCACCACCAAAACGTTACATCTCTGGAACCTCCGGCCCCTGCCGGGGTATGCCCTCACAAGTGAGGTCCCGCTTGGCCCCTGATCGAGACCCTCTCCCACCCCAGATCGTGAGCCTGTCCGACGAGGACCTCATGGGACGGGTGGCTGAGGATGACGAACGAGCATTCACAGAACTCGTGCGCCGCTTCCAGGGGCGGGTGGGCAATCTCATCTGTCGGGTGTTGAATGACCGGGAGTGCGTCGACGACCTCGCGCAAGAGGTGTTCGTGCGCGTGTTCGTGCACCGCCGGAACTACCGGCGGGGCTCCAAGTTCTCCACCTGGGTGTTCACCATCGCGGCGAATCTCGCTAAAAACGAGATCCGGCGCCGGGTGAGACGCAGGAACTGGTTCTCGCTCGACGCGCTCACCGAGGTCTTGTCGGACAGCCTGCCTCAACTCGCGGATCCCACGGAGAGCCGGGAGCGGGGCATGGAGCGGGAACAGTTGCAGGGGGCTGTGGGACGCGCCATCGCGACGGTCCCCGAGAAGTACCGACTGGCGCTGGTGCTCCGTGACATCGAGGGACTGGCCTACGAGGAGATCGCCGAAGTGCTGGGCTTGCCGGGCGGAACGGTGCGCTCTCGCATCAATCGCGCCCGCGGCATGCTGCAGCGCAAGCTCCAACCGCTACTCCGAAAGCAGGATGCTCCATGAATCGATGTGACCAGGCTCGGCGGTTGTTCGGCGCCTGCTGGGACGACGAGGTGACGCAGGCCGAGCGCGAGTGGCTTGAGACCCACTTCACCGCCTGCCCGGGCTGCCGCCGCCATTACGAGCAGTTCACGCGCACGGTCGATGTGGTGGGCTCGCTGCCCCGCACCGAGATCTCCCAGGACCTGCCGGAGCGCGCGCTGCTCGCGGCGCGCCGTGCGGGCGCGGTGCCCGACCGGCTCGCGGTCGCCCCGGCCACGCCGCGCTGGGTGCCGATCACGGCCGCCGCGGCGCTCGCGCTGGTGGGGGTGGCCCTGCTGCTTCCCACCGTCGCGCCACAGATCGGTACGCGCGGCCAGGAGCTGCGCGCCGCGCTTGCTCCCGGCGACGCCCCGGTGCCGGAGCCCCGTCTCGTGGCGTCGGCAGAGCGCACGTCGGACATGCCCCGCCCCACCGCGACGCTCGCGGATTCCCTGTTCGATCACTCCGACGACGTGGAGTTCATCCTCGATCCCGTCGTCCTTCACCGCGGCCGCGCGCAGTCGGCGTCTCGCCTGCCCGAGGGTGTGCAGGGCGAGCAGACGGTGATCTCGTTCTGAGGCGGCCGGTGTCCCCCCGCGTCGTACCGTCGCCCCCTAGCTCCGCTCGGGGCGTGGCGGGACGGCACGCCGGGCGGGTGCTCGGTGCCGTGCTCCTGGGGCTCGCCGCGGTCGCGGCCTGGGCGCCCCACGCAAGGGCGCAGTCCACGCTGTCCGCCATCGAGGCCGACGTGGACCGCATCGCTCGTCGCGCGCGTCCCTGCGTGGTCACGGTGATCGCCCAGCGCACCACGTCTTCGCGCGTCGGGCAGCCGCGCCGCACGCACAACCGCGTCGGTTCCGGCGTGTCGGTCACGGCGAACGGCGTGCTCACCACCGCCACCGTCGTGCTGGGGGCCGAGCGCGTGTACGTGATCACCGAGAACCATCTTCAAGTCGAGGCGCGAGTCGTGGGGATGGACCCGGTGCGGAACCTCGCGCTGCTGCGGCCCGATGGGCTGGAACTGGCCTCGCTGCCGCTCGCCAGCAAGCCGGGCAGCAGCGGCGAGTGGGTGATCGCGCTGGGAAGCTCCTACCGTGGTTCGCCGACCCAATCCGTGGGCACGGTGGCGATGCGCTTCTCCGAGCCTGGCACGAGCCTGCTGCAACTCACGAACGAGGTGCATCCCGGCAACAGCGGAGGCGCCGCACTCAACTCGCGCGGCGAGCTGCTCGGACTGGTGCAGGGCGAGTTGGGCGCGCCCGCAGCACCCGGGCAGCGCGAGCGCGCCGAGCGCCGGCCGGGCGGCATGAGCTTCGCCATTCCCACCGACGACATCGTGCCGTTCCTGGACGGACTCGCGAAGCATGGACGCGTGCGCCACGGCATGTTCGGCGTGTCCACGCGCGGGGCGTTCGTGGCGAGTTCGTCGGATCCCGCCGACCGCGTGCCGCTCGGGGCATTGGTCGAGGCGGTGCAGCCGGGTGGGCCGGCGGCGCGACTGGGGCTGCGCAAGGGCGACCTGATCGTGGCGTTCAACCGTGAGCGCGTGGAATACCCTGAACAGCTGGCGCGCTGGGTCGCGGTGGCGGGCCCGGGCACGCAAGTGACGCTGGTGTGGGTTCGGGACGAACTCCGACACGAGGGCACCACGCGCCTGGACGAAGCGCCGAGCGCGATCCCGTCGTGGATGCGCGTGGACTCCTCCTCCGCACCGGCCGCGGGCGCCGGACCGAACCGCGCACGCGCGGGACTCGAGCCGCGACTGCGGACCGCGTCGCGCGAGCCACTGGGGCAGCGCGGCACCGCCGACAGCACCTCTCGCTGAACGCGGCGGAGCGGGTCGCAGCCCGCGGCTCGTCGTGTATGCTGGCCGCGTGAGCCGCGATCTCGTGCTGACCTTCCCGCGTGATTCCGTGCGTTCGCGCGTTCGCGTCGTGCGTGGCGGGCTGGCCGGGCTCGGGACGTTCGCACGCGCCGTGACCGGCGCCCGCCACGTCGTGCTCGTGTGCGATACGCGTGTGGGCCGACTGCATGGCGGGACGGCCGCACGCGCATTGCGACGAGCCGGGATCGCCGTGGACACCCTGCACGTGCCGCCCGGCGAGCGCGCCAAGCGCGCCCGCGAGCTGGAGCGCGTGTGGGACGGATTCGCAGCCTCGGGCCTCGACCGCCACGGAGCCGTCGTCGCACTCGGGGGCGGAGTGGTGGGGGACCTGGCCGGGTTCGCTGCGGCGACCTGGCTGCGCGGCGTGCCGTGGGTGGCTGTGCCCACCACGGTGCTCGCGCAGGTGGACGCGAGCGTGGGGGGCAAGACCGCCGTGGATCTGGCGGCGGGGAAGAACCTGGCCGGGGCGTTCCACCAGCCAGCGGGGGTGCTCGTGGACACCGACACGCTCGCCACGCTGCCCGCGCGCCATCGGCGAAGCGGATTGGCCGAGGTCCTGAAGACCGGGTTCGCGGTGGATGCCGTGCTCTGGCGCTGGCTCGAGGCGCGTCTCGACGCCCTCGACGCCGGTGAGCCGGCCGCGCTCGCCGGCGCCGTGGCGCGCTCGATCGCGGCCAAGGCCCGGGTCGTGCTGGCGGACGAACGCGAACGCGAGGGCGGGCGCCGATCCGCGCTCAACTTCGGCCACACGCTCGGACACGCGATCGAGTCGTCGCTCGGCTACCGTCGCATGCTGCACGGTGAGGCCGTGTCAGTCGGCATGCGGGCCGCCGCGTGGCTGTCGGTGCGCGTGGCGGGGCTGGCGCCGGAGTCGCACATCCGGCTCGAGGCTGCGCTCGATCATCTCCGGCTGCCGGTACGCATGCCGGCGCTGCCGCTCGCCCGGCTGCTCGCGGCGATGCGACAGGACAAGAAGCGCGCACGCGGTGCCGTGCGGTGGGTATTGACGCCCCGGATAGGCGATGCTAGCGTGCCGCGCGCTGTGGAGTCCCGACTCGTGCGTGCCGCGCTGGTGGTCTCCGGCGCGCGTACGGCGCGTGCCTGAAGGTGGCCCCGATGCGACGCATCCTCATCTTGCACGGACCCAACCTGCAGGCGCTCGGCACGCGTGAGCCGGAAATCTACGGCCGCGTGACGCTGGACGAAGTGAACACCCGTCTTGGCTCGCTCGCGGACGAACTCAGCTGCGAGGTCGAATTCCTCCAGAGTGCGCACGAAGGGGTTCTCATCGACGCGTTGTACCAGGCTCGCGGCCGCTGTCACGGTGTGGTGTTCAACCCGGGCGGCCTCACGCACACGAGCGTCGCGGTGCGCGACGCGATCGCGAGCGCCGGCCTCCCGACGGTCGAGGTGCACGTGTCGAATCCGCACTCGCGTGAAGCGTTCCGCCACACCTCACTGGTCGCCGGCGTCGCGCTGGGCGCGGTGACGGGATTCGGCGCCGACAGCTACCTGCTCGCGCTGCGCGGGCTGGTCGCGCGGCTGGAGGCCCATGGCGCGCGCGGCTGAGCGGAAGAAGGGCGGCAAGGCCGCCAAGCCCGCGGCACGTCCCGCGC
>JANNKI010000207.1:0-3317 GCA_031396225.1 bacterium
TGCGTGAGCGTGCCCATTCCCAACAGTTGCGCCTATTCCGTCACCCCCGAGATCGCCGGCGTGAAGCTGCTGGGCGTGCGGCCGGGAGGGCTGGCGCCCCCCACCGACAAGCAGATCACCATGCAGAGCTGGAGCTTCGCCCCGGGTGACGAGGAAAAAGATGAGGACGTCGAGCGCTACGCGCTCATGAGTTCGGGCCAGAAGACGATTCTGGACCCGTTGCCCAGCGACCTGTCGCCGCGCGACGGCGATCCGGTGGAGCTGATCGCCGTGGGCCCGTTCCTCCAGGTCAATCCCGGCGACAGCGTCGAAGTGGACTTCGTCTACCTGGGGGGCACCGACGAGGCGAATGTCTTCAAGCGCGCACGCACGGCGCAGCGCGCGTACGACCTCGACTACATCGTGCCCGTGCCGCCGCCTTCTCCGCGCTTTCGCGCCGTGGCGCGCGGCGGAGCGGTGGACTACTACTGGGATGATTCGCCCGAGGCGTTCCTCGACCCCACGAGCCCGCTGCCCAAGGACTTCGAGGGCTATCGGATTTACGCTGGCGAGGACCGCGACGACCTGCGCCTGATCGGACAGTTCGACCTGAGCGCCGCGCCGCACGACACGACCGGGTTCAACACCGGGCTCGACGAACTGAGGCTGCCGGTGCCCGTCGTCCTGGACGGCGTGCCCTACCACTACAAGTACACGCTCCCCAGCCTGCGGGACGGTTTCAAGTACTTCGCCGCGGTGACTGCGTACGACCTGGGCAACTCCGAGATCGAGTCGCTCGAGAGTGGCCGCACGCAGAACGAGGTCATGGTGGTGCCGGCGCCGCGCGTGGGCGAGCGCTCGGGCGGCGTGGTGGTGTTCCCCAATCCCTATCGCGTCGAGGCCGCATGGGACTCAGGCCGCAACGTGCGCGAGCACTACCTGTGGTTCGCCAACCTGCCCGCTCGCTGCACGATTCGCATCTATACGCTGGCGGGAGACCTCGTGTACGACCAGGGCTTCGACGGTGCCACTTACGACGGCCGCAACGCGCGCGGCATCTACAACCCGGCGAGCGACCTGCCCGGTACGTTCTCGGGCGCCACGTTCGGCTGGGACCTGGTGACACGCCGGGGGCAGGCGGCGGCCACGGGGCTCTACCTGTGGTCGGTCGAGGACCGCGACTCGGGCAAGACGCAGGTGGGCAAGTTGCTGATCGTGAAGTCCGACCGGGAGGGCCTCCAGTGAGACCCTGGCGCATCGTCCCGGCGTTGCTCCTGATGGCGGGCGCGTGTCTCGCCGCGGCTGTGGGTTGCGGGAGCCTCACCGGCAAGCTCACCGGCACGGTCAACGGCAACCAGCCGCCGAACACGGTGCTGTTCGTGAATGGCCCCGTGGACACGGTCAACCACGTCGTGCACCTCTACTGGTTCGGCACCGACCCCGACGGCACGGTCGAGGGCTTCGAGTGGCAGTTGAAGAACCCGGTCGCTCCCGCCGACACGGCCTGGCACTTCACGACGCTCACCGATTCGATCTTCACCGTGCAGGCGCCGGACGGGTACACGAACCCGGTGTTTTCGGTGCGTGCCATTGACAACGTGGGCGCGCGCGACCCCGACCCGCCGCGACAGACGTTCGAGTTCAGCAACCTGGCGCCCACGGTTCGATTGGTGCAGAAGCCTCTTCCCACCGACACCACGTTCGCCTCGGTGAGCGTGACGTGGACGGGCATTGATGCCGACGGGGACAACTCGAAGCTGGTCTATCTCGTGTGGTTGGACGGCCGCGAGGGCTCGCCCGAGATCACCACCGCTAACGCGTTCACCATGCCGAGCGACCGCTTCCTCGTGGGTGGCGACCTCGTGCCCGGGCGGCGCAAGCTGTTCGTGCGTGCGATCGACGACGGCGGGCGAGCAGGTCCGGCGGACAGCGTGGCCTGGACCGTGCGGCGACCGGTGTCCGGCCCGCGGGCGCGGCTGCTCATCGTGGACGAGGTGCCGCGAACGAGCGCGAACAACCTTCGCTTCGACACGCTCTACTCGAACAGCGCCGGGCGCGTGGGGCTCACCACCGACCAGTACACCATCCTGCGGCTCGACACGACGCAGCCGTTCCGCACGGCGAAGGACGTCGAACAGACATTCCGGTTATTCGACACGGTCGTGTGGTACCGCGGCATCGAGACCTCGTTCTCGACCGTGTTGCGCACCGCGGAGGCCGGGATCTCGGCCTACCTGAGTGCCGGCGGCAGGTTCTACCTGGACGGGCTTTACCTGATCGGCGGACGAAACGCGACGGGACCGCTGTCCGAGAATTTCGTGCGCGCGCATCTCGGCAGCCGGGGCATGAAAGGCGCGTTCACGAACACCGCGACGTTCTCGGACACGTCCATCGGCTTCGGCAACACCGGCACGAGCGTGTTCTTGCCACACGTGTCCGTGGGGGGCGTGATCGCCCGGGACTCGATGTATGTGCGCCAGGTGTTCCAGGTGCGCCCCGGCGAGGCGGGCGGCCTGCGCCAGTTCGACTTCCTCGACCGCGACCAGGTCGTGCTTTGGGGCGCTCCCGGCACGCTGACCCCGGTGATCGGCGACAGCACGGCGGTCGGGATCAGCGTTCCGCAACCGCTCGGAGGACGGGCGGTCGTGGTGTGCATGCCCCCGGGGGCGTCCGTCCCTCCCGTGGGAGCAGGGCTCCAGGCGGGCTCCTCGGCCCGGTTCGTGACCAATATCTTCCGGCACCTGGGACTCGACGCCCCCTGATCGCTTTAGTCTGAGCGACTGGTCCGGTCTCCGAATGGAACACAGCCAGCGCACTTTCGTGCTCCAAATGGAGTCTGCAAGGACCTGCCCCTTGTTCGGGTCCCCCCGCCCGAACTCCAGTGCACCCCCCCCGCGTGCCCGAAACCTCCCGGAAACGTCGAAATTCATTAGACTTGTCCCGTGGCACTGGTATCATCGGAGCGGTCAAGCTCTGGTCATTTCACCCCGTGATCGGTCATCGAAATGCTGCCCCGTGAGGCTCGGCGCACTCGCGCGAGGAGGCACCGCCAGCAGTCCACTCCGACCCCCTGATCGCCTTCCATCGTTCCTTCAGCCCAACTAACGAGGGGTTCTCTCATGCACAAAATGCTCACCCGTTTCCTGGCTGTCGCCTCACTCATGTCTCTGCCTGGCGTTGCGGCGGCCGCGAATTGGCCGAATGCGACGTACCCGGACTCCGTGACGATCCGGCAGATCCAGGACGTCCTCGCGGTGGACCACCCGGCCGTCAGCGACACGATCGGTGAGACCCGCGTCAACATCCCCGGTCGCACGCCTCCCTACGACAACCCCTTC
>JANNKI010000213.1:0-3392 GCA_031396225.1 bacterium
TACATGTCGCCCGAGCAGGCGCGCGGGCAGGTCACCGACGCGCGCACCGACCTGTTCTCGCTGGGCACGGTGCTCTACCAGGCCGCCACCGGGGTGCTGCCCTTCCAGGGGGAATCCGCCGCGGTCATCTTCGAGGCGATCCTCAACCGCGACCCCGCGCCGATCAGCCAGGCAAATCCGGCGCTCCCCGTGGAACTCAATCGCATCCTGGGCAAGGCGCTCGAGAAGGACCGCGGCCTGCGCTACCAGACCGCCACCGACTTGAAGACCGACCTCCAGCGCCTCAAGCGCGACACCGACTCCGGGAGCCGTCGCACCGCGGAACTCACTGACTCCGGGTTCAAGCCGGCCTCGGAGCGGTCCGTCGCCGTCCTCTATTTCGAAAACTTGAGCAGCGCCAAGGACGACGAGTACTTCCGCGACGGCATGACAGAGGACATCATCACGGAGCTGACGAAGATCGAGGACCTCAAGGTGTTCCCGCGCCCGGCCGTGATGGTCTACCGGGACCGGGCCGTGACCGCGCCCGAGGTCGGCCGCGAGCTGAATGCCGCCTACGTGGTGAGCGGAAGCCTTCGCCGCGCGGGGAACCGCCTGCGAGTGAGCGCGCAGCTGATCCAGTCGGGGACGGGGATCGCGGTCTGGGCCGAGCGGTTCGATCGCCAGATGGAGGACGTGTTCGAGGTCCAGGACGAGATTGCCAGGAGCATCGCGGGCGCGCTCCGCATCAAGCTGTCGCCGCACGAGGCGAAGGCGATCGCGGTCAAGCCCACCCAGAACCTGCAGGCCTACGACGCCTACCTGCGGGCGCGCAGCTTCGCGAGGCGCGTGACGCGCACCGATCTCGACTTCGCGCTGCAGATGTACGAGCGGGCGATCGCGCTCGACTCCGGGTTCGCCGTCGCCTACGCGGGTCTCGCCAACGTCTGCGGTCTTTACTTCGAGTGGCACGATCGCGACGCCCGCTGGATCGAGAAGGGGCTCGCGGCCTCGGAGCGCGCGCTCGAGCTCGCACCCAACCTGCCCGAGGCCCTGGCGGCGCGAGCGAGGATCTTCTATGCCCAGAAGGAGTACGACAAGGCGGCCCGCCTGGCCGAGCAAGCCGTGGCGCTCAAGCCCGACTGCGACGGCGCCTATTACATGCTGGGCCGCGCCTACTTCGCGAGCGACAAGTGGGAGCAGGCGGCCGCGATCGCCAGCCGGGCCGTCGAGGCCAGCGGAGACGACTACAACGTCTACATCCCGTTCGTGAACTCGATGAAACGACTGGGCCGGGAGGAGGCCGCGAACGAACTTCGGCGGCAGCAGCGGGGTACGCTCGAGCGGCATCTGGAAACCGTGCCCGAGGACGTGCGTGCACGGATCCTGCTTGCGAGCATGTTCGCGAGCTCGGGAGAGCGCGATCAGGCCCTGCGGGAGATCCGCAAGGCGCTCGAGTTGCGGCCGGACGACACCAACATCCTCTACAACGCCGCGTGCGTGTACGGCATCCTGAGTCAGAGCGCCGAAGCTCTGGTGCTGCTCCAACGGCTGAAACTGGCGGGCATCCTCAACGTCGATTGGGCACGGCGCGACCCGGATCTTGCGTGCCTGCAACACGAATCCGAGTTCCTCGCGCTGGTCGGCGGCCCCCCGCCAGCCTGAGGCACTCTCGCACTCAAGGCAGGCCGACTCCAAACGCTGGCGGGCGCGGCCGTTGCGGCCTACACTCCGTCGCCCATGCGCCCCTCGAGCCTTCCGTACGCGATCTTGGCGGCCCTCTGCCTGGCGAGCCCCGCGCTCGCCGTGGAATCCGTGTGGTCGCGGCTTCCAGCCGGGCTCGAGGCCGACAGCCTGGCGCCGGAGCTTCGCCGCATCGAACGCGTCGGTCCGCGTGCCACCGCTGCGGCTGCGGCGTTCGCGCTGGGCCAGTTCCACCACGCGCGCGGCGAGTACCGACCTGCCGCAGACGCATTCGGTCGAGCCGCGGCCCGACTCTCGGGCTATGACCGCGCCCAGGCCCGCTATCGGCAGGGAATGGCCTGTCTCGGGGCACGGGAAGCCGGTCGTGCACGCGCGGCGTTCGAGGAAGTCGCCTCCTCGTCACAGCCGCTCCGGGCGTTCGCGCAGCTGGGACTCGCTCAGTCCTTCGCCCTGTCGGGCGAGGTGGCGCGCGAACTGGACGTGTTGGACCGGCTCCTGGAAGGACCCGCGGGCGAGGCCGAGCCCGCCGCACTCGAGCGCTATGCGGCGCTGTGCGAGCGGTTGCAACGCACGGGCGACGCGCAGGTCGCCCGCGTGCGGCTGCTGCGCCGCTGGCCTCGGAGCTTCGAGGCCGCGCGCGTAAGCCAGCCCGCGACCAGGGCCCAACCGTGAGGCGCGGCCGCAACGTGATGTCGCCCGCCGCGGCTACTGCGGCAGCGCGCACGCCGCTCATGCGGCAGTACCTCGCCACCAAGCAGGAGGTGGGCGACGCGTTTCTGTTTTTCCGGCTCGGCGATTTCTACGAGATGTTCTTCGAGGACGCCGTGCAGGCCTCGAGGCTCCTGGGCCTCACTCTGACGTCGCGCAACAAGCAGGACCCCGAGCCGATCCCGATGTGCGGCATCCCGTGGCACCAGCGCGACGGCTACGTCACGCGACTCCTGCGCCTCGGGCACAAGGTGGCGATCTGCGACCAACTCGAGGACCCGGCGCAGGCCAAGGGGCTGGTGGCGCGAGGCGTCACCGAAGTGCTCACGCCCGGCTCCGTGACCGCGGACCAATTCCTGGAGAGCGGCGCCAATAACTTCCTCGGCGCGCTGTGGCCGCGACCGGATCGGCTGGGCGTGTGCCTCGCCGATGCCTCGACGGGCGAGATGAAGCTGGCGGAATGCGACTGGGAGGAAGCCCCCTCCGTGCTCTCGCGTTCTCGCGTCGCCGAATGGTTGCTCCCCACGCCGCTCGAGGAGAGCGTGGCGAGCCGGATGGACGCGGCCCTGGCAGGCCTTGCCGGCGCTCGCAGTTCGCTCCCCGTGGCACGCTGGCTTGACGAGTCGCGCCCGCCCGCGCGCTGGAGCACGATCGTGGCCGACGCGCACGCCGACCTTCCACTGGCGCTCTCGGCGGCCGCCGCGGCGCTCGACTACCTGGATCGCACGCAGGGTGGCGTGGCGGCGCAGATGACGCGCGTGGAGCGTTGGAGCGAGGAGACGCTGCTTCGCTACGACGCCGCCACGGCGCGGAATCTAGAACTGTTCACGCCGCAGCCCGGAGGAGAGGCGGCGCACACCCTCTGGCACCACGTGAACGTGGCCGTGACCGCGGCCGGCTCGCGTCGGCTCCGGAGCTGGATCGAGCGGCCGCTCGCCACGCTCGAGGCCATCCGCACCCGGCAGGACGCCGTGGCGGCGTGGCTCGGAACCGGCGCGCCG
>JANNKI010000309.1:0-1541 GCA_031396225.1 bacterium
TGCTCGGCATGAGCACGTGGTTCTCGGGCACGGCGGTCGTGCGCGCGCTGAGCGTGGAGTGGTCGCTGTCCTCAGGCGAGGCGGCCTGGCTCACGATCGCGGTGCAACTGGGGTTCGTGGCCGGCGCGGTCGTGGCCGCGCTCACCAACCTGCTCGATATCGTGCCCACGCGCGCCGTGCTGGTGGTGTCGTCGTTCGCGGTGGCACTCGCGAACGCGGCGTTCGGGGCGGCCGATGGCGCCGCCTGGGGGCTGCCGCTGCGTTTCCTGACGGGCGTGTTCCTGGCGGGCGTGTACCCGACGGGGTTGAAACTCATGGCGACGTGGTTCCGCGAGGATCGCGGCCGCGCGCTTGGCATCATGGTGGGCGCACTCACGCTGGGCTCGGCCGCACCGCACCTGGTGCGGAGCCTGGGAACGTTCGCCTGGCGCGACGTCGTGTTCGCCACGTCGTGGCTCACGTTGGCGGGCGGCCTCGTGGGCTGGCTGGCGGTGCGCGAGGGACCGTTCCCGTTCCCGCGCGCGCGCTTCGATCCGGCGCAAGCGGGGCGCGTGCTGCACGACCGCGGCGTGCGGCTCGCGTGCGTCGGGTACTTCGGCCACATGTGGGAGCTCTACGCCATGTGGGGTTGGATCGCCGTGTTTCTCTCGGAGGTGTTCGTGGCGCGCGGCTTCGGCGACGACTCCATCGCCGCCGCGTGGGCGTTCGCGATCATCGGCGCCGGCTTCGCGGGCTCGTGGTGGGCGGGGAGCTACAGCGACCGCGTGGGCCGCACGCGTAGCGCCGCGATCGCGATGGCCGTATCGGGCGCCTGCGCGCTGGCGATCGGGCCGCTCGCCACGGTGGCGCCCGTCTGGCTCGTGCTCGTGCTGGCGCTTGTCTGGGGGGCGAGCGTGGTGGCCGACTCGGCGCAGTTCTCCACCATGGTCACCGAACTCGCCGACCCGGCCTACGTGGGCACCGCGCTCACGCTGCAGCTCGCCATCGGCTTCACGCTTACCGTGGCCACGCTCTGGCTGGTGCCCGTGCTCCGCGACGTGGGCGGCTGGACCGCGGCGTTCGTGATGCTGGTGCCCGGCCCGATCGTCGGGATCGTCGCCATGTTGCGGCTCAAGTCGTTGCCCGAGGCGGCCCGGTTGGCTGGCGGGCGAGGGTGAGTCCGGGCGCCCGAGCACGGCCTGGTGAGTGTTGCAGACACCAGGCGGTCACTTCGCTATTCTGCGCGGCCGTACCCACGTCCACGTGACCTACCCGGGAGGTGCCATGGCCGCAGCCTCGCACGAAGCCCAGTCCGGCGCGCTCATCAACGCCGATCTCGCCCCCGTCAGCGCCGAGCGGCGCACGTGGAACTGGTGGCACTTCTGTGCCCTGTGGATCGGGATGAGCGTATGCATCCCCACCTACACGCTGGCCTCGGGACTCATCGATTTGGGCATGTCGTGGTCGCAGGCCCTGTGGACCATCTTCCTCGGCAACACCATCGTGCTGTTGCCCATGCTCTTGAACGCCCACGCGGGTGCTCGCTACGGCATCCCGTTCCC
>JANNKI010000245.1:0-7396 GCA_031396225.1 bacterium
CCGAGTTCACGCTCAACTGCGACTCTCGCGGCACCAGGCTGTGGCTGGACGTGACCTCGGGCCGGCTGCAGTTGGACTGGGCCGAGGTGGTGTTCGAGAACGGCGACACGCAGGTCGTGGACTTCCGCGAGCGCTCGCACGGCCCCGGACTCTACTCGTTGCTCGACTTCCGCGACGGACGAAAGGTGGACCACGTGCGCATGCTGGCGCGCGCCAGATCCGACGCCGCGCGCGTCGTGCTCAAGATGGAGCAGTAGCGAGCACGAGTCCGGTCAGTTCGTGGCGAAGCCCCGCATGAAGCGCGTCACGCGCTCGCCGTCGCGCGCGCGCAATGAGACGCACGTGCGCACGTTGTCGCTCACGCGCTCGAGCGTCTGCTCCACGCCAGGCACCGCGCGCTGCGGGTCGGCGAAGAACGCCTTCGTGACGGCGAGCCGCTCCTCTGAGCAGCCGCCGCCCATCATGGGCAGAAAACGAAGCGCCGGTGGCGGCACACGCTCCGCGATGCGGGCGTACTGAGCCATCATCCACCGAAACAGGCGCTCGAGCGCGGCCTCGTTGCGGTCGCCAAAGCCGCGCATGATCAGGAACATCTCGGTGGAGCGCACCTTCTCGGACAGCACGTAGTCCAGCGCGCGTGCCTCCAGCGCGGGATCCTCGAACGCGCCCAGCGCGCCCAGGAATCGACGCCTCGTCGCGGGCACCTCGGTGGCCTCGAGCCGCCGCTGGTACTCCGCAAACAGGTTCGCGTCCCCCCGCTTCGCGGCCAGTGACACCACCGCGTCGGCGATGCCGGGATCCACGCTGCTGGAATCCGCCAGGTAGCGTGCCGCGGCCGCGCGCGCGTAGGCCATCACCTTCTCGTCGCGACCGCGGTTCGCGAGCCAGCGCAGCAGTGTTCCGCGCACGGTGGAGACGGTCTCGTCCTCGCCCGGCTGGCGCTCGTAGCCCACGCGCTCGAGCGCGGGCGACAGCGTGCGGCGCACGTAAACCGCGAACAGGTCGGCGAGACTGTCGGGCACGAACGCCACTCGCACGCCGCTCAGGGCTTCCATGGCGCCCGACAAAACCTCGGGCTCGGTGTCGCGCCCGAAATGCGAGAGCGCCGCGAGGTAGGTGTCCCCGTGCAGCTCGCCCGCGGTCATGAGCAGCGACAGGTTGCCCAACAGCGCGATGCGCTCGTCGGGCGTGAGCAGGCTGCCGGAGTTCTCGGCCAGCGCCGTCATCCACTCCTCGGGAACGCTCCACGCGTAGTAGCCGTGTCCTTCGCCGTTCGGCATGACCCACACCGGACGCGCGGGCAGCTTCACCAGCATGCTCTCATCGCGGAGCATCACGCGCTTCGAGCGCACGGTCTTCCCGTCCGACCACTTGAGCGTCAGCGGCACGTGCCAGCGCACGGGCGACTGCGACACGCCGTAGGGGGTTGCCCGCGACTGGGTGAGCCGCACGCCGCCCTCGGCGGGCACGACACGCAGGTAGGGCACACCGGGCTGGTCCAGGAACGTGGTCATGGCCGCCGAGACGTTCGTGCCGCTCGACTGGTCCAGCGCTCGCCACAGGTCCGCCGCCGTCGCGTTCCCCCATTCGTGCTTCTTGAGATACGCCTGTACGCCCTTGCGGAACGCCTCCGGTCCCAGGTAGCTCTCGAACATGGACAGCACGGCGTTGCCCTTGCTGTAGACGAGGCCCACGTTCTGGAGCCCTGCCGCCGAGCTGGTGGTGTTGTCCCGGATCGCGCGCGTGGAGGGCTGCGTGTCGCTCTCCTTCACGCGCTGAACGCTCTGGAGGTCGTGCAGCCCGCTGCGCAACTGCGGATACACCTCGTCGGTGATCTTGCCCGCGAGCCAGTCGGCGAACGACTCGTTGAGCCACAGGTCGTCCCACCACGCCATGGTCACGAGGTCGCCGAACCACATGTGCGCCAACTCGTGCGCCGTGACGTTCGCCAGCGAGCGACGCTGCGACGCCGTCAGGCTTGCCGGGTCCAGCAGCAGGATGTCGTCGCGGAACGTGATGAGCCCCGGGTTCTCCATGGCGCCGTACGCGAACTCCGGCACCGCCACCAGGTCGAGCTTCTCGAATGGGTAGCGCGTGCCGAACCAGCGCTCGAGCGCCGCGAGCAGGCGTGGCGTGGCTTCCGCGGCAGTCCCGGCAAGCCGCTTCTGGCCGCGGCAGGTGACGATGCGCGTGGGGATGCCGGTGCCCGGCACGTCCGTGTACTCGAGCGGACCCACCGCGATGGCGAGCAGGTAGCTGGGGAGCGGCGGCGTGCGTTTGTACGTGACGGTCTTCCACCCGTTTTTCTCACTGGTGCGCTCCACCGGCGTGTTGGTGAGTGCTTCCTGCGCCGCCGGCACCTCGAGCACCAACTGCCACGGGAACTTGAAGCCCGGCTCGTCCCAGCACGGGAACGCCTCGCGGGCGTCGTCGGATTCGAACTGCGTGAACAGGTAGCCGCGCTCGTCGCGGACGGCGCGGTAGAGGCCCACGGCGCGTGTGCCGAAGAGGTGCGTGAACTCCACGTCGAGCGTGGCGGGCCCGGCCACGAGCGGCCGGGACATGGCGAGTGTCTGGAGTCCGTGCTCGCCGGTGCTGCGCGTGAACGCCACGGTGTCGCCGCCATTTCGGAGCGTCACGCGAGTGAGCCGCTGGCCTTCGGCGTGGAAGCGGAGCGTGTCGGTGGCCTTGGCGACGTGGAGCTCCACGTGCACGCTGCCCGAGTAGCTGCGTTTGTCGGGGTCGAGCCGGAGCCGCACGGTCTGCAAGCGCGGCACGACGTCGCGGCCGAGGCGCACGGCGGCGGCCTCTGCGGCTCGCGCCGCCGGGGGAGGGCCCGCGAACAAGCTGGCGGCGAGCACGGCGACGACGATCGAGGTCGAACGGCGGGCGGGCATGGGACCTCCGGGCGGTGGGGCGTGGGACGCGGGAACCGATGGACAGTGCGCGGCTCGTAGGGCCGGCGCAAGCAGCGCCGCCGCCAGCGCGCGATTCCTCGCTACCGGCGCGGCGGGGTAGGAGTTTCCGGCGGGGCCGCGTAGTGTCGCGCGCCATGACGCCGACACGGAGGTCGACGGACCACCTGCTGCCGCTCGTTCTGGTCATGCTGGTGGGTGCCGCGCTCTGGTACGCGCACGCGACCGCATGGGACCTGGGCGGTCGCTCCCCCATCCTGTCCTACGACAGCGCGCAGTACGCGCTCGCTGCGCGCGAACTGGCGTGGCATGGCAAGCTCGCCACGCCGTTCGCGCTGCCCCTGGACCTGGTCTGGCATCCCGCTTCTCCCTGGCCGCTGTCCGCGGTTCAGCCAGGCCTGGTCCTGGTCGAGGCGTTCATCTTCAAGATCCTCCCCGCGCAGGGCGCGAACGCCGGCTCCGACCCGCGCGCCTGGCTCACGCTGATCCTCCCGTTCGTGAGCTACCTCATGCTCGGGGCGGGCGCCGTTCTCGGGATGCGCCACCTGCTCGCGCGCTACTCGCCTGAGTCTCCGCGCTGGGTGCGAGCGGGCGCTCCGGCCAGCCTCGGACTCATGGTGATGCTGGACCCCGAGGCGCAACACTTCGCCGTGGGCGGCCTCACCGAATTGCCGTTCACCGTGCTGTTGCTGGGGGGGCTTCTCGGCCTGGCCCGGGGGGCGGGTCCGGCCTATCCGTTGGCGTTCGGCCTGCTCCTGGGGATCGCGGGGCTGTTCCGCGCCAATATGCTCTGGCTCGCGCCGCTGTTCGCGATCGTCTCGGCCTGGTGCGCCCCGGCCGGCCAGCGACGGCACGTGACGCTGCGCGTGCTGGTCGGCTTCGTGCTGCCGCTGGCGCCCTGGTGGTATTACAAATGGCGCGCGTTCGGCTCGCCCGCGTGGGATCTCACGCGCTTCGTCGTCTGGGACAACGTGGACGGTCGCACCTGGTTCCAGCTCTACCATCGCCCCGAGCTGCCCTCGCTCCCGACGGGCACGGAAGCAGCACGACTCCTCGTGGCCAAGGTCGCGGGAAACCTCGCGCGGCTCGGGCCGGCACTGCTCGAGGGCCCGCGCGGGCTCTGGCTGGGCGCGCTCGCGGCCTGGCTCTTCACGCGACCGCGCCGACCGCTCGCGGCCGCGGCGGTCGTGGCGCTGGCCGGACTGGTGTTGAACCTGGTGGCGGCGTGCGTGAGCATCCCCTGGCTCCGTTACGTGTTCCCCACTCGCGTGCTCGCCGAAGCCTCGGGGCTGCTCGCGGTTTGGGCGCTCGTCCAACGCCTCCCCGGCGCGGGGCCGCGGCTGCGGGCGGCGCTGTGCGTGGGCGCCGCCGTGCTGGCATTGGGTTGGGGAACCTGGCTCACGGCCCTCGCGCAGGACGAGGCCCGGATGACCTCGCGCGAACGGGGTGTTCCATCGAGCCGCACGTTGACCGAGCTCTCGGTGTCGTTGAACGAGGTGCTGGCCCCCGGCGAGACGGTCATGAGCAATCTCGGACCTGCGCTGGCCTGGCAGACGAACCATCCCGTGATCCACCTGGCGCATGCGCCCACGGATGTGGCCCCGAGTCGCATGCTCCACGACTTCCGCCACATCCTGCTGGTGTTCCGCAGCGCCGAGCGCGCGTGGCCGTACTGGCAGCAGATCATGGAGCGGCCGGGTACCGCCGCGACACTCCCGGGGCTCAACGTGACCCGCGAGCGCCGATTCGAGACCGCGGACGGGTTCCTGGTGGTCTGGCTGGAGCTGGGTCCGCAGCCGGCAGCGCTGGCGGCTCGGCTGCCCTGACGGCTTCCCCAGATTTCGCGTCACACCCCGGTCGGTCGCGCGACGAACCGGGTGTTCACGCTCCAGCGTTCCGCCCAACGGCGGGCGCCGGAACACGCAGGGTCGGAAGGAGGTCCGTCATGTTGCGCAATGTGCTGCGGTCATCGCTCGCGCTCCTGGCGCTCATCGCGCTCACCGGCTGTGCAGTCGAACGGATCACCGGGCCCCGTGTGGACGCAGGTGGAGCGGACCAGGCCCGTATGGTCGCACGCGGCTACGGCGAGCGGCACACTCCACCGCGCGACGACCCCGGTGGCGACCCCACCCCGGCCGGTGAGTTCACCGAACCCATCACGTCCGGCGCCGACACCTTGTGGGCGGGCGGCGACGAGAAGTGAAGTGACCGCCGCCCACCCCGGGCGGCGCGGTAGGATGGCCCCCACGCGAGCCGGCTCCAGAGCACCGGGCCGGCTCGATTGATTTGTCGGCCCGCAGGCCACCCCTGGCCTGGAATCGGGCTCAGTCACACCCCCGTGGCGACCGCGACGATCAGGTTGGGTGCGGCCGAACCGGCCGCCGGGGGGCGGTCCTGGACCCGGTCCGCACCCGCTCTAGCACCCCAGAGTCCGCCAGGAGAGGAGACGTCCCTTGACGCACGCACGGCCACCCGCCGGAACCCAGGTGTCGCCCGCCGGCCCGATGGCCGGGGCGGCGACGCGCGTCACGTCGCGGCGAGGCAGCGGGATTGCTAATCTCAGGGCCTTGCCGTCGCGGTCGGGCGCGTCCCTCGCGCACTCGCCGTCCGCCCTGGAGGTCCGCCCTGGTTCCGAACGACGCCGCCCCGACTCCGCCCGCCCCCGACTGGGACGCGCTGCGCGCGTACGCGCTGCGGCGGATCCGCGGCCGGTTGCGGTTCGCGCCGGACGAGACGCTGGAGGATCTGGCGCAGGAGGTGATGGTGACGCTGTTCCGGGTGTCCCAGCGCGAAACGCTCGCGAACCCGGAAGCACTTGCGACGACATTGGTGCATCGCGTTTGCGTGGATCACGTGCGACGCATGCGCGGGCCGGCAGGGCGCCTGGATCCTCTCCCCGATTCCGGCGTCCCGTTGGAGTGGCCCGCCGCCGATCCGTCCGACGAGGTGCCCGCGGACATGCTCGAGCTCTTCCGCTTCGTGGTACTGGAGCACTTCCGCACGCACGACGTGCCCTGTCACGCGTTGGCGGCCGACTTCTTCGCGGAGCAGAGCTGGTCCGTGGTCGCCGGACGACTGGGGCTCAAGCACAACACGGTCATCAAGCGCTGGTCTCGGTGCATGGAGCAGGTGCGCGCGCTGGCGCGTTCGGAGCAGGGTCCGGTCTGGGAATGGGCCCGCGCGGCTCGCGTCGTGTGAGGGTCGCATGAGCCAGGCGCGAGGGCACGACTGGACCGTTCGCCGGCTCCCGGCGTTCAGCATCGGCATGCTTCCCGAATCCGAGACGCTCGAACTCGACGAACATCTCGCGAGTTGCCCGGAATGCCGCGAGCGACTGGTCTCGATCAGGCCGGTCGCGGGAGCGGACGTGG
The DNA here is from genome assembly GCA_031396225.1 of bacterium. Lineage (GTDB taxonomy): Bacteria > Eisenbacteria > RBG-16-71-46 > RBG-16-71-46 > RBG-16-71-46 > JAIOPA01. The sequence goes on from JANNKI010000245.1 coordinate 6,287, forward strand.
GTCACCTGCCGGCGTCGCTCGTGGCCACGTGGCCCCGCGCCACCCGGCTGCTCTCCGGCATCGAGCGCGACCTGGTCGCGCATCATCTGGAGGGTTGCGAGTCCTGCCGTGCCAGTCTCGAGTTCTCGGGCCACGAGCCGGTGCTCCTGGCCGAGGAGCGCATGCCCCCCCGGCCGGTCGCGCGAGCGAGCCGTCGCCGAACCGCATGGATGTGGGCGCTCGGCCTGTCCGGCGCGACCGCTGGGGTGGCGGCGTGGCTGCTGGCGAACCCTCCGGCGCAGCTTCCTGGCGCCTCGAACGGCAGTGCGTCGGCCACCATGGGTGCCGCGAACTCACGGAGCGCTCAGGCCGTGGCGTTCGAACTGGCGGTGGATTCCCTGGCCTCGGGCGCACTGCTGCTACCCGAGCCCGCCTTTCGCGGCAGCCCCGTGCGGGAGCTGGACCTGGGTGTTGTGACCTCGGTGTCCGGCGTGGTGATGGTGGTGCCCCCGGCGCTCCGTCCGCCCAGCGCCGAGGCTGGCGCGCGCACCATGACGCTCACGCTGTTGCGCGACGGGCGCGAGGTGGCGAGCCGACAGGTGCGCTTCTATGCGCTGGGAGATGCCATCCGGCTGCGTCCGTCGGACCGGCTGGAGGCTGGCGTGTACGACCTGCGCTTCTCGCTCTCGCCCGCGCTGCCAGACGAGCGCCCGCTCGTGTGGTTCTACCGGCTGCACGTTCGCTGACGCGATTCAGCGCCTGAGCGACAGCGCCGGAGCGGACCCCGGCGAGCACGCGCGCACGAGATCCCCCGCGCGCACCTCGCCCTCGGTGAGCCGCGCGCGCGCTCGGCCCGGGCCATCGAGCGCCGTGACGACCAGCGCGCCCACGCGCGCCTCCTCGTTCAGCCGAAGGAGATCCTCGTCGAACGTCTCGATGCCTGAGCGCCACACCTCGAGCCGCTGACCCGGCGTGAGCCCGCGCGACGCCCCCACCGCCAGGACGCATGCCCCGTCGTCCGCGCTCTCCACCAGGGCCTGCCAGCGGGCCTGAACTCGAAGTTCGAGCGTGCGCGTGAGGTCTTCGAGCACCTCGCCAAGCACTTCGGCCAGCAGCGTGGCGGGCGTTGCG
>JANNKI010000306.1:0-1578 GCA_031396225.1 bacterium
GACACGAGCTTCATCAACCACACGTACGAAAAGAACAACTACTACTACCTCACGGTCGCCCGCTCCGACCGCCCGGTGTCGAACGACAGCTACCCTACACCGCCGCTCCGCATCGGCGCCGCGCCGGTGGGCACGCGCAATGTGGCCCCGGATGGCAGCGAGACGGTGCAGCCAACGGTAGCAGGTCGCCTGCACGTTGAGCGAGATCTCGAATACTGGCCGGACGCGTCCGCCATCCGCTCGACTCTGGCGTGGGAGAAGTGGTTCTGGCGGAGTCTCGTACCGGCCCAGAGCTTCTCGCACGCTTTCGACGTGGCCGACGCCGACACCACGCAGCCCGCCCGCTTCCGGCTGCGTCATTGGGGGCTCTCGAGCAACATCTTCCTGCGCAATTGCACGTATCCGGGCTTCGACCACCGGCTCGACCTGGCGTTCAACACCGTGCAGTTCCCGCGCGAGCAGTGGTCGGGCTTCTACAGCTCGGACCGCGGCGCACGCACATTCGACACGACCGGCGTGTTCCTCCGCCGCACCGGCAACATCATGTCGGTCTCGGTCCCGTTCTACACCGTGCCGGGCTGCCCGGCATTCCTGGACCGAAGTGGGCTGGCGTTCTTCGAGCTCTATTACGAGCGCTTGCTGCGCCCCGTGAACGACGCCATCGACTTTCGCACGCACGCGGGCACGGGTCGCTTCCGCTACGACATCGGGCCGTTCGTGAGGCAGCCCTCCTCCTACGTCCTTGATGTGACCGAGCCGTTGCGTCCCGTCCTGCTGCTGGGTGCGCTCTTGAGCGGCACGGCCGGCGACTACTCTTTGGCCGTGGCCGACACGCAATCCACGTCGCACCGCTATGTGGTCGTGCCCGACTCGATCCTCGTGCAGAATTCCGCGCTGTTGCCGGCGAGCGCGCTGTCGGATGCGCCGTTCACGAGCCTCGAGAACCTGCGCAGCGCCACGCAGGGTGCGGACTACCTGGTGATCTACTACGACGGTTTCGCCCAGGCGGCGGATTCGCTGGCCACGTGGCGTAAGCAGCGCCTGCCGCTCATCACCACACCCGCGCCGCACCTGACCACTAAGGTGCCGATCTCGGCGATCTTCGACCAGTTCTCGGGCGGCCGCACCGACCCGGGTGCCATTCGCAACTTCCTGCGCGCGGCCACGGGCTGGTCGCGCCGGCCGCTCTACGTGACCTTCCTGGGTGACGCGTCGTTCGACTTCAAGGACATCACCGGTCGTGCGGTGCCCGGCCAGCCGGGCTGCCTGCTGCCCTCGTTCGAGAACAACTTCGACACGCAGTTCCTGATCCGCCGCCAGTACGCAACCGACGATTGGCTCGTGAACGTGGACGACCCCGTGACCGTGTTGCCGGACTACCTCTCCGCCCGCATCCCGGCGGGAGACGCCGTCAGTGCGCTCGAAGTGGTCACGAACAAGCTGCTCGCCTACGAGCGTTCGGCGCCGTTCGGCGAATACCGCAACGCGGCGATGCTCATGGCCGACGACAACGCGCAGGGAAACGACTGCGACCCAATCGGTTGGGGTCACGTGTTCCAGACCAACAACCTGAACCTC
>JANNKI010000326.1:0-4161 GCA_031396225.1 bacterium
AGCTTGGACAGGTCGGTGAGGATGTCCTCGGTGATCCCGGCGCAAAAGTAGTCGCTCTCGGCGTCGGGCGAGAGGTTCTCGAAGTAGAGCACCGCCACAGAGGGGACGGAGTCCGTTGATCGCGAACCGCGGCTGGGCGAGGACTGGTCGGCCGCGATGGCGAGCATCTCGCCACGCAAGTCGCCGGCGTCGCGGGGCCGCTCGGCCACGGGCTTGGTGAGACAGCGCCGCAACAGGTCGCGCAGTCGCGCGGGCACCGCCGCCGGGAGCGCTGACCAATCCGGCTCGCGCTCGAGGATGCGCGCGATCACGTCCGATGTGGTTTCGCCGGCGAACGCCTGGCGGCCGGCGAGGCACTCAAAGAGCACACAGCCCAGCGCCCACACATCGGCGCGGCGATCCACCGCGAGTCCTCGGGCCTGCTCGGGGCTCATGTACGGCGCGGTGCCCAGGATGACGCCTGCCGCCGTGGCACTCAGCGCCACCGTGGGGCTTGCCGCCAGGTCGGGCGCGGACGCCGAGCCGCTCGTGGAGCCCTTCGCAAGGCCGAAGTCGAGCACCTTCACCACGCCGGCCTCGGTGACCATGACGTTTCCCGGCTTTAAGTCCCGGTGGACGACGCCCTGCTCGTGCGCGGCGTCAATGGCCGAAGCGATCTGGGCGCACACCTCGAGTGCCGCCTGCACCGAGAGCGGCCCGCGGGCCAGGCGTTGGGCGAGTGTTTCGCCCTCGACCAGCTCGATCGCCAGGTAGGACGTGCCGCCGCCGTCCTCGATGCCGAAGATCATCGCGATGTTCGTGTGATGCACCGATGCCAGCAGCCGCGCCTCGCGTTCGAATCGCGCCAGCCGCTCGGGGTCGCGCGCGAACGCCTCGGGCAGCGCCTTGATGGCCACCTGCCGGTCGAGCCGCACGTCCCGTGCGCGATGCACCTCGCCCATACCGCCCGCGCCCAGAGGCGCGACGATCTCGTAATTGCCGAGGCGGGTGCCGGCGGGCAGGGGCATGACCGGCGATTATACAGCCTCGGACGAGTCTCGCGATCGGGGCTGGCTCGAGACTGCTCTCCGCTGGTTTGGAGAGAGCGACGCCGTCCGTTAAGGTCGCGACTTGGGTATCACGTCTGCGCCCACCCGGGAGCGTCTGGATGTCCGAAGCGAGCAGCCTTGCCGCGACCTGGCCCCGCGTCATCCAGGGGGGAATGGGCATCGGCGTCTCGGGCTGGCCACTCGCACGGGCGGTGGCACGGCGAGGTCAGTTGGGCGTCGTCTCGGGCACTGGCATCGACTCGCTGTTCGTGCGCCGGCTTCAGGATGGTGACGTGGGCGGGCACCTACGTCGCGCCATACCGGGTTTCCCGATCCCAGGCGTCGCCGCGGCCGCGTTGCGCGATTACTTCCTGCCCGAGGGCCGCCCCGCCGGCAGCCCGTACAAACTGCTCCCCATGCCCCAGCAGGTCTTGTCGCATGCGCGCCAGCGGCTGACGATGCTCGCCGCTTTCGTCGAGACGACGCTCGCGAAGGAGGGGCACGACTCGCCTGTGGGGATGAACCTGCTCACGAAGGTGCAGATCCCCAACCTCTCCACGATCTACGGCGCGATGCTCGCCGGCGTGGACTACATCCTGATGGGCGCCGGCATCCCACGCGAGATTCCCGGCGTGCTCGATGCGTTCGCCGAGGGACGCGAGGCGAGGCTGCGCCTCGAGGTCGAAGGCGACGCGAACGGTACCCCCGAGTATGTGCGCTTCGAGCCCAGCGAGCACTTCGAGGGATCTGCCACTCCGATGCTCAAGCGACCGAAGTTCCTGGCGATCGTCTCCAGCCACTCACTCGCGACGGTGCTGAAGCGCAAGGCCACCGGACGCGTGGACGGGTTCGTGATCGAAGGCCCGAGCGCTGGCGGGCACAACGCGCCGCCGCGCGGCGACGCGCCGCTCAACGAGCGTGGCGAGCCGGTGTACGGGGAGCGTGACGCGGTGGATCCGGCCAAGCTGCGGGAGCTGGGCGTACCGTTCTGGATTGCGGGCGGCGCCGGCCACCCCGAGCGCTTGCGCACCGCGCTCGCCGAGGGCGCGGCCGGCGTGCAGGTGGGTGGGTTATTCGCATGTTGCGACGAGTCCGGGATCGAACCGTCGCTGCGTCGCTCGGTCGTGGAACACGCCGCTCGTGGTGAGGTGGACGTGTTCACCGACCCGCTCGCCTCGCCGACCGGATACCCCTTCAAGGTGGTGCGCTGGCCCGCCGACCCTGCGAACGGTCCGGAGCGCGAGCGACTGTGTGACCTCGGTTACCTCCGGGTCGCCTACCGCAAGCCGTCCGGAGACATCGGCTACCGCTGCGCGAGCGAGCCCGTGGACACGTACGTCGCGAAAGGCGGCGATCGGGCCGATACGGTGGGCCGTCGCTGCCTGTGCAACTCGCTCATGGCGACGGTGGGACACGCGCAGGTTCGAGCGGGCGGCACGCAGGAGCCGCCGCTCGTGACCGGAGGCGACGACCTGAAACACCTCGCCGATTTCCTGGGACCCCGGACGCACTACTCGGCCGGCGACGTCATCGACTGGCTGTTGGGCTCGACCAGCTGACGCGACGGCGCCCGCGGCGCGCCGCGGGCGGTGGTCGCGAGGACGCATCGGTCTCACATTGGCTGCCCCGGGTCCCGGGCGGCGGTATGCTGCGCCCCGTCCCGGACGCCCCACGCCCTCACCCCGGAGAACCCCGCCATGCCCGTCGCCAGCGTGTCCATGACCACCTTGCATGCCGCTCGTCGGGGCTCGCGGCCCCTTACCGCCGAGGACTTGTGGACGCTGCCTCGCGTGGGCAGCCCCGCGCCCTACCCCGACGGCAGCGCGCTGGTCGTGCCGGTGACGCGCTGGAACCTGGAGAAGAACGAGTCGCGCACGCAGTTTCACGTGGTGTCGGTCGGAGCACCCGGCGACGCTGGGTCCAGGACGCCGCGCGCGATCACCGCGCCCGAGGTTTCCGCCGCCGAGCCGCGCGTGTCACCCGACGGCAGGCAGCTCGCGTTCACACGCAAGGACGCGAACGGCAACGCCCAACTCATGCTCATGCCGCTGGACGGCGGCGAGGCGCGCAAGCTCACCGACCTGCCGCTCGGCGTGTTCGATCCACGCTGGCTGCCGGACGGCTCGGGCGTGTTGGTCGCGGCGATGCTCGTGAGGGGCCACCTCACGCCGACGCTCACCGCGACCGAGCTCAAGCGCCGCGCCGACGACCCGGTCAAGGCGTACGTCACGGAGGACCGTTTCTACCGCTTTTGGGACACCTGGCTCACCACGGGGGAAGTGCCGCACCTGTTCCGCTACGACCTCGCGCGCGAAACACTCACCGACCTCACACCGGAATCCACGGTGTGGTTCGACTGGATGGATCCGTCGGGCCACTACGACGTGAGCCCGGATGGCCGCGAGATCGCGCTCGCGGGGATCTCGTTCGACGAGGCCCATTCGCGGATCGTGATACGCATCTACACCGTGCCCGCGACCGGCGGCTCGCTCACCTGTCGCACCACCGGCCACCCGGCCGAGGACATGCGGCCCCGCTACTCGCCCGACGGCCGCCACCTGCTCTACGGCATGACGCACGACCCCGAGTTCTACGCCGACCGCATCCGCCTGATGCGCATGGATCGCGCGAGCGGAACTCACGAGGAGTGGCTCGGGACCTGGGAGCACTCGCCCACGCACTGGGATTACGCGGCGGATGGCACCGTGCTGTTCGAGGCCGAGCACAATGCGCGGATCAAGCTGTTCGCCTGGAAGGGCGAGGGTGAGCCGCGCGCGCTCACCACCGATGGCAGCGTCGCGGGCAGCGTCCCGTTGGCGATCGGCAAGGTGGCGTTCCTGCACCAGACGCTGACCGCGCCCGCCGAGGTGCGCGTGGTGGGGCAGGCCGGCGGCACGGCGGCGCGCATCACGCAGTTCACCGACGACGGTGCGGCGCTGTTCCACACTGGCGAAGTGCGCGAGACCACGTTCGAGGGCGCGCACGGCGAGAGCGTGCAGATGTTCGTGGTGCTTCCGCCCGGCTTCGAGGCGGGGAAGAAGTACCCGCTCGTCCACATGATCCACGGTGGCCCGCACGGCATCTTCGGCGATGCGTGGGGCGGGCGCTGGATCGCGCAGGCGTTCGCCGCGCC
>JANNKI010000337.1:0-3021 GCA_031396225.1 bacterium
TGGTGACGCTCGCACGACGGGTCGCGACATCCCCGCCGTCGGCCGCGGTCACGACCTGAACCTAGTAGTGGATCGTGAGTCGCAGGGTGGCGAGGATCCAGTCCATGCGCTGGACGGGGACGTAGCGCACGCCCGCCTCGAGGCCCACCGCAACGATCTCCTGGCGGCGCGGGAGCGCGCTCAGGTCCAGCGCCAACTGCGGGCGCACCTCGTCCACGGCCAGGTCCAGGAAGTTGGCGCCCCCTCCGCCCACTTGTAGCGACGCGCGCGCCGCGGCCACGCCGGGGCCCAGTGACACGCGCGTGATGGGGCCGGTCCGCGGCATCCAGTGCACCTGGAGCGCCCCCTCGAGCAGGCTGTAATCGAGCCCCGCGGTGATGCTGCCACGCACCACGTCGTGGGTGCCGAGCAGCGAGATGCCGAGCACTGGCCCGAGCCGCAGGCGACTGCCGATCGGGTAGTCCACGCCGCCCGCCACCGAGATGGAACCGCCGGGCGAGTACGAGTCCGAGAACAGGTGGCCATAGCCGAATGAGACGTGGCCGCGCCACGGCTCCAGGCGCATCACCCCTGCATGCGCCGGGCCCGCGAGGCAGGCGCCCACCAGGGTGGCGATGACGATGCGTCCGAGCGGCATGGCTCCTCCGTGCCTGTGGGATCGGGATTCGAATGTGGGTCCGGCAGTCTAGGAGCAGCCCCGAGGCTGCGCAATCGTGCGTACCCCGCACCCGTCCCTTGCGACCCTCCAATTGCCGGGCGCCAGAGTGGCGGCTTAGACTCGCCGCTCCACCATGAACGCTCTCGGACGCCTCCTCCTCACGCTCGCTGTGCTGCTCTTCCTCGCGATCGGGGTGGTTCTCGCGACGGTCCACCCGCGCTTCCTGCTGGGCACGCTGGTCGGGGACGACGCCGGCTATTACCTGGCGATCGCCCGGAACGCGTGCCTGGGCCACGCCTTCAGCTTCGATCGCCTGAACCCCACGAACGGCTTCAATCCGCTCATGCCGCTGCTGTTGATCCCGCTCGACCGTCTTCTCGCGCCAGGCTACGACCTCGCAACATGCATTCGCATCGCGGTATTGGTCAGTTGGATCGCCGTGGGGCTGTCGCTGGTCGCGTTGTGGCGTCTGGGTGGCCGCGTGTTCGAGGCCTATGGGCTCCGCGGTGCGACCGGCTCGGCGGCCACGGGGGCGCTCCTGTTCTTCACCACCGGCTTCGTCGCGCTCAAGGGCTATTACGGCATGGACGCGTTCCTCGTGCTGGCGTTCGCGCTCGCCTACCTCGCGAGCGTCGCTCGCGAAGGGCCGCTGGCGGCCGGGGCCGGCAAGGCGCTCCGGGATGGCGTGCTGCTCGGCGGCGCTGTGTTGTCGCGAGTGGACTCGCTTCCCCTGGTGGTCGCGGCGTTCCTTGTGATGGCCTCGGTGGCTCGGCCCGGCTCGCGGGATGTCCCGAGAGTGCTCGCTCGCGCCGCCGTGCTGCTCGCGGTGATCGGGCCGTGGCTGGCGTGGAACCTCCTCGTGTTCGGCGACTGGCTGCCAATCTCGGCGCGACTCAAGTCCTCTTTCCCGCACTGGGATCCCATGGGGAGCCTCGATGCGGTCCTGCGCACGTCACTTAATCCGGCCGACGAGGCGGCGCTCTTCCTGGGCTTGCTCACTGCGGTCGTGTGGCTCGTCGCGGATCTCACGGGCAGACTTCGGCCGGAGCGGGACTCGCCAGCCCACGGCGCGCGGTCCGCCATGGGAGTGCTCGCGCTCTATCTCGCGGGACGACTGATCTGGCTGTTGCTCTTCAGCCGATTGGACGTGCAGGGCAGCTACTTCGTGCTCGTCCATCCTTTCCTCGCGCTCGCGGGGCTCGTGCTGGCCGTGCGCGTGGCGGGCCCGCGCGCGGTCCTGCCCGCGGTGGCCGGCGTGGCGCTCCTGGGACTGGTGCTCGCGGCCGCGAAGGTGAGGACCGCGCAGCCGGAATTGCGTGCGATCGCCGCGGCGCAGGGCGACGGCTGGGCGATCGGCCGGCGCATCCACGAGGTCGTCGGCGCCGAGGACGTGATCTACGGAGGCGCGTTCGGACTCATCGGTTACATCGCCGACCGCGCCTGGATTAACGGCGACGGCGTGGCCAACAACCGGGCCTACCAGGATGCCATCCTGCGCGGGGAGACCGAGGCGTATCTCGCGCGGGCGGGCGTGGACTTCGTGGCGGTCGCGATGTCCCCCCCACGCGAACCTGGCTCAGCGCCGTTCTCGATGACGGTCAGCAGCACATTGCACGGGGCGCTGGATTCGCTGCGGCTCGACCCGGCCGACCTCGTGCTGCGCGAGTACTTGCGCCGAAACGGAGGCACCGACCTGTGGCTGGTGAGGTGGGCGCCGACCCGGGGCGGAGCGCCCAGCGGTCAGGCCTCGCCCGACTCCGGCTCGCGGCAGCAACCGTCGCGATAGACCTGCTCGAGCGCGTGCTGCAACTTGGCGCTGAGCGTGACCGGCAACTCGACGCGCTCCTCGTGGCGATAGATCAGGATGGTGCGCCGGATCGTGTCCACCTCGACCCGGCAATGCACGCAGACAACGAGATGCTGATCCACTTCTCCCACCAGTTCGGCACGCGCGGCGTCGTCGAGGTAGTCCGACAACTGGTCGAGCACTTCCTGGCAGGTGAGCCGTTTCACGGTCGCCACCCGCGCCAGCCGCTCGTTCGTCCCATAACCATCCGGAGCCACTCCCCAGGTTCGTGCTGCCCGCAACGGCCACGCGTCTGGATTCGATGCACGTCGCCCCGCCGGGTTGCCGCCGAAATCCACCCAGGCCCGGCGCAGGATGCCCCGAGGGGCGGGGGTATGACAAGCCCGGGTCCGGGGGGACAGCTTGGTGACCCGTGCTGGGATCGAACCAGCGACACCCTGATTAAAAGTCAGGTGCTCTACCGACTGAGCTAACGGGTCCCGGGCCGGGTCTCGCGTCGTTATATCGAGTCCTACGGGGGGCGTCCACCCGCGAGGCCCGCCCCGGGGCCGCGGGT
>JANNKI010000352.1:0-2292 GCA_031396225.1 bacterium
TGCAACGACCTGCTGCGCGTCACGTTCCAGCCGTGGCAGTTTTTCATGCTCAACGCGTCGCAGATGGTACTGGTGGGCGGATTCACGTTGGCGTTAGTCCTGGGCCGCGGGCTCGACGTGGCGGGCGTGCTCTACGGCAAGCTCGCGGCCCAGGACGAACGCCAACGTGAATCCGCCCACCAGTACCATCTGCGACGCGTTGAGCATGACAAACTTCCACGGCTGGAACGTGACGCGCAGCAGGTCGTTGCACCACAGCGTCACCAGCGTGAACGGCAGCGTGAGCGCGCCGATACGGAGGTACTTGGCGTACACCTCCCCGCCGAGCAAGTGCACCGCGAGCGGTCCGGCGGCGGCCGCGAGCAGCAGCGACACGGCGAAGCCGGTGATGACGCGAAACGCGAACGACGACGAGCTCATGAGCACGCGCGCGCCGCGGTTTTCCTGTTGGTAGAAGAAGCGCGCCAGCGCGCCGTCCATACCGAACACCAGCAGCAGCAGCACGCTCGCCGAGTACCCGGTGACCAGTTCCGCCACACCGAACTGTTGCTTGAGCAACACGCGCGTGAGCACCGGCACGAGCAACAGGTTGACGGCACGCCCGCTCACCTGCCCCACGCCGTAGACGAGCGATTCGCCCGACAAACGCCTGAGCGACGCGCGCAGGCTCATTCCGCGCCGATCTCGCGGTAGAGCTCCACGAGCCGGCGCCCGATCACGTGCGCCTCGTGCTCGCGCTCGACCCACGCACGCCCCGCCTCGCCGAGCGCACGCCGGCGCGGCGCGTCGTGGAGCAAGGCCGCCAGGTCGAACTCGAGCGTGTTCTGGTCGGTGCGCACGAGCGGGCAGCCCACGGCGCGCGCCTCGAACTCAGGACGCATCCACGCCATCGCCGGGCGAGCGAGCGCCATGGCCTCCACCGCGACCATGCCGTACCAGCCCATGAACAATTGGTCCACCAGCACGTCGCAGTCGGCGAGCAGGTCGCGCAGTTGGCGCCAGGGCAGCCGCTCCACGGTGCGGAACTGCACCCCGGGAAACCGCGGCCGCAGCTTCTCGAACGCGGCCTCAACGTGGCGCGTGCCCTTGATGAGCCGATTCGTGGGCGCGTGCAGCACCAGTCGCGGCGTCTCGTGGAATGGGCGCGGCTCGTAGTCCGGCAGCCACGCGGCCACGTGCACCTGGCGTGCACGGGGCACGCTCTCCAGAAGATCCGGCGTGGACACGATCTCGGCATGCGCGTACTGCCGGGCCTCGCGCAGGATGCGGTCCTGCCGTTTCGGGATGCAGAACGGCTCGCACTCGGTGCACGTGGACCAGGAGTGCGTCGCGAGCATGTGGGCCCGGCTCCGCACGTCGCAACCGTGGTAGTGGAACACGAGCTTCCTGCCGAGCGCGCGATAGAGGGGCAGGTCGAGGTTGTGCGGCGGGACGAGCGTGCGGCCGAAGTGGAAATGGAACACGTCGTGGCGGCCGAGGTGCCTGGCGACGAGGCCGGCGTAGCCGGCGTAGCGCGGAAGCAGGGGCAGGTCGTCGAGTGGCGGGTTCTCGTCGGGTGCGTAGTTCGCGAACGTGGTGTTGGTGGCGAGCGACCAGGCTTCGACTCCCAGGTCTCGCAGGGCGCGGGCCAGGATGCTGGGTTGGCCGGCGATCTCGGACGGGGCGTGGAGGACGCGCATGGTCTAGCTCTGACTCCTGGCGGTACGTGCGGTCCGTTCTGATTCCGGGTCGCGCGGGGTGTGGGCCTGGCTCACCGCGCCCGGCCATAGGGGTTCGGCCGGCCGCAGTACGGGCACTCCCACATCGTTGCCTCGTTGCCGGTGACGATGGCGTGTTCGCCGCATTCTCGGCAGACGTGGGTGACGCGGCGCAGGCCCACTTCGCCGACCTTCTCGAACGTGAGGACGAAGTTGGCGTCCTTGGCGAGGTCGAGGCCCACGGTGCGGTGGAGCCAGTTGAGCGCGTCGGTGAAGGCGCCCTGGAGGGGCTTGGTGCGCGGGTCGTTCATCCAGGTGAAGCCGGCGGGGACGCGGGCGGTGGCGGTGAGGCGCAACCCTCGGGCGTAGAACAGGTCCACGAGCTTGAAGAAGTCGAAGCGCTGCTGGTGCTCGAGGCGCTTCTGGAACTTCATCAGGGCGTACTTGGCGAAGTAGCCGGCGAAGCGGTAGAGGCGGTCGTCGAACGCGGCGGCGCGGGGCACCGACAGGTAGAGCTGGCCGCCGGGGCGCGTCACGCGAGCGAGTTCGTCGCAGCAGGCGGCGAGCTCGGTGACGTGCTCGAGGACGTAGTGGC
>JANNKI010000415.1:0-2650 GCA_031396225.1 bacterium
CCTTGTGGACGTTGTGCTTGTATGACTCGTTCAGCGTCTCCATCGTGCGGGCCGGGATGCCGTTCAGCTCGCGGAGGGACGAGAACTTCCTCATTTCCAAACGGATCTGCTGCATGATCGTCTCCTTGTCCGAGCGGGCGCATGTGCGCCGCTCGCCATTCGGTTGGGCCTCCCCAAGTGAGGAGGCCGTGAACACAGAGGAACGGTCAGGCCGCGGCAGGCAGGCGGCCTGAAAACATTAGGAGGTGGGAGGAGCGCGGACTCCGACGCCACCCGGAGCGTCCGGGAGGGACGGTGTGTCCGGGGAGTCGAGTGCGATCCCGGTAGGGAGGGGCGGGACCCGCGGAACGGTCGGCCCGAGGATGGCAGCAGCCGTCTTGTCCACAGAATTCTGGTGCCGAGTCGCTCTGACGTAAGTTCGGCTTGTCCGCAGAGCAGCGTCGGCTTTCGCATCACCGGTCGTGAGGGCGTTTGGCGTCGAAGTGTAGTCCGGCGCCGATGCAGCCAAGGCGCTGGCATCGTCCTGCCGCGCCGCCCGGCCTTCGGTGCCGACGACGAAGACCGAAGCGAGCAGGGCGAGGGCGGCGAACAGGATTCGCGGCGATCCCCGGCGACGATCGGCCTCGATGCGGTGAACCACGGTACCCTCCACATTGGCTGACGAGCCGGCTGGCTCATCGGCGCGACGTTCATTGCCCGCGACACGATGGAGAATCGGCCATTGTTGGCACCCTAGACAATTAGGAAGTTTGGACGTTACACCTCGGCTATACCGAGGTACACTCCAGGCCATGGAATGGCTCAACTACCATCATTTCCTCTACTTCTGGATGGTCGCCAGAGAGGGCAGCATCGCGCGAGCGGCGAAGGAGCTCCGGCTCGCGGAGCCGACCATCAGCGGCCAGATCCGGCGGTTGGAGGAGGTGCTGGGCGAGAAGCTCTTCCGACGCGAGGGCCGACGCTTGGTGCTCACCGAGGTGGGGCGCGTCGCCTTTCGCTACGCCGACGAGATCTTCACGCTCGGGCGCGAGTTCCTCGAGACCGTCAGAGGACACGGAACGGGACGCCCGCTCCGCCTCGTTATCGGAGTTACGGACGCGCTGCCAAAAGCGATCGTCCATCGGCTCCTTGAGCCAGCGCTGCGCCTGGGGGAACCCGTGTGTCTCATCTGCCGCGAGGACCGGTCCCTGGAGGGGTTCCTCGCGGAGTTGGCGGTACACGGCCTCGATCTCGTGCTCGCCGACGCCCCGGCCGGACCGGAGCTGCCAGTCCGGCTATTCAGCCACCTCCTCGGCGAGTGCGGCACCAGTTTCTTCGCGAGCGGGCGTGCGGCGGCGGGCCTCCGCAAGAAGTTTCCTGGCTCGTTGGATGGAGCACCGTTTTTGCTTCCCGGCCGCAATGCAGCGCTGCGCCGCACCCTGGAGGGCTGGTTCGAGACGCAGAAGCTGCGGCCGCGGATCGTCGGTGAGATCGACGACAGCGCCCTCGTCAAGGTGTTCGGAGAGGTGGGCCTCGGGGTGTTCGCCGGCCCTTCCGCCATTGAAGCGGAAGTGCTCAAGCGTTACCGGCTGCGCGTTATCGGGCGGGTGAGCACCATCCGCCAGCGATTCTATGCCATCTCCGCAGAGCGGCGCTTGAGTCACCCGGCCGTCGTAGCGATCGCCGACGCGGCCCGCAAGGTCATCTTCCGCAGCAAATGAGTGCGTGCGGGTTTCGAGGAACCCGCCTCCACTTCCTGGACCCTGAATCCTGCGCAGTTAATCACGCGCGCGTTCCCTCGCCAGCGCAACGCCGAGCACGATCAGCCACAGCGGCAACACGTAGTTGTTCGCATCAGCGATCGCAGCCACCGCCGGGGTCACGTTGCGGAACATCGCCACCAGCCCGATCAGGCCGGCGGCGACTCCGCCGATGCCCAGCCAGCGCGGCCGTTCTGCAGCGCGCAACATGGCGTAGCCGGTGAGCAGGAAGAACAGGTTGAGCGCCAGTTCGCCCACGAACTCCCCGATGAAGTTTCCAAGGTAGGAATTGAGCCCCGCGAAAATGGCATCGAGGCTCGCCCGCTCCGTCATCGACGCGGTCGCGTAGGCGCGCCCCAGCTCCCACTGGATGCCCGGCCAGCGCGCGAGCCCCAGCACCATACAGAACGCGGACACCAGGGCGAACGCGGCGGCCGAACGAGCGGCGCCCGCGGCGGCACCGCGCAGCGCGATGGCGACTCCGACACCGGCAGGCACGAGCAGCAGCGGAATCAGCGCGTACAGCGACCACACCGCGCGCCCGGTGGTGCCGAGGGCGATCAGCCGCGGCAGCACATCCGCGGCGGGGCGGTCGAGGACCTCCGGGTAGTCGAAGGTGGCCGCGAGGTAGCTGAAGGCCGCGATGAAGAGAATCGCGGCCAGAATCATCGACCAGCCGCCGACCCGAACAGCGGTGACTTCGGAAGGGCGGCTCACCGCGGCGCTCGAATGTTCACGCGGGCAACGTAGTCGAAGGCCGTCTCAGGTTCCAGCCGGAGGGACTTCCCGTGGAGCACTATCCCCGAAGATCGTTCGGTCCGAATTCGAGCCCACGGGCTCCGCCGGTTGGAGCCACTCAGCTCCGCCCCAGCACCCAACTGAACAGATGATCGCCCTGCGAAGTGAACATG
>JANNKI010000452.1:0-4984 GCA_031396225.1 bacterium
GCTCGATCGGCGGCAGCGTCGGCGTCACCACCGAGCGCGAGTTCTTGCTCTCCGCGAGCGTGCGGCCCAACCCTGCGCGGGACGGCGCCACGTTCGAGTACTCCGTGCCCGCGCCCGGGCGCGTCACGCTCGAGCTCTACGACGTGTCTGGGCGCCGCGTGGCGATGCTTGTCCAGGGGCACCGCACGGCGGGACGCCACACCTCCGAGTGGCGGGTGGGTGAGCGCGCACCCGGGCTTTATTTCTCGAGGCTCACAACCGGCGGGCGCACGCTTGTGGGCAAGGTGGTCGTGGGCGACTGACAGCCGGGCCGTCCGCGTCGGCGAGCGAGGCCATCGCGCTCAGGGCATGAGCGTGTTTCGCCTCTGGTCAGGACGTCACGGCACGAGCCGTACGCGCTCGAGCGCCACCTCGCCGATCCGGTCCCAGTCCATGTGCAACGGCACGTAGCCGTGGTTCGCCCATCGCGCGCGCAGGTCGCGGTCCCCGCCCGCGGTGAACGCGGCGCTGTTCCACGGCGGAACCACCGCGTAGGACACTCGCGGCCGGGACAGGTCCACCACGTGACGGAACACCGGGCCGTGCGCCACCTCGATGCTCCACGGCAGTCGCGATGGGCCCACGCTCGGTGACGCATTGTCGCCATCCTCGGGCGTGAGGGGTGGCTCCCAGCGCGCTCGCGTATCGAGCCCGGAGAGTGCGTGCCGGAATCGCGCCTGATGCGCACGACCGTAAGTCCACAGCGAGAGGTCCGGCCCCAGGCGCGCGCTGAGCGTGTCGAGCGCCATGGCCAGGGCAGAACACGCAGCCACCGAGGGCGTCTCCGAAAGCTCGGGTGTTCCCTCGGTGAGCGCGGCGAGTGCCAGCCCCGGCAGCCCTTCCAGGCGCGAGCGCCGTTGGAATGCCGCGAGCCAGGCGCGATAGATCGTGGGCGCCACCCGCGACCGACGGGCGTACAGGTTCCATGCACGCAGCGTGTCGAGCGCGGCCCGTGAACTTGTGGTCAGCTTCGCATAGAGCGAGTCGCCGCAGCGGATCAGCGCCCGAACGTTCCGCTCCGCGGCGAGCGAGTAGACGTCGTTCTGAACGCTGGCCGCGTCCTCAAGGGTGACGCGGCGATCCCCCGCGAGTCGTTGCGCCATGCGCCGCGCGCGGTCGTGCGGCCAGTCGAAGCGCGGGAGCGCGTAGGGGTAGGCCTCTCCCGCGGGGCGATTGTTGCCGTTCACGACGAATCCCGCCGGCGGCACGCGCCACTGCGGCATCTGCGCTGTGGGCACGAAACCGGTCCACTCGTGACGGCCGTCCGCCGGGAGCACGCCCGGCCGCGGAGCACTTGCGCGCACGGGGAGCAGCCCGACGCTCCGGTACTGCGCGTCGCCGTCCACATCGGCCACCACCACGTTGAAGCAGGGCGTGACGAGCGTGGCGAAGCAGTCCATCAGCTCCTGGGCGCTTCTCGCGCGCTCGATCCCGAACAGTCGATCGAGCGAGATGCGGTCGTCCTCGAGCGCCGTCCAGCGGGCGGACAGCGCCAGCCGTCGCTTGGCGTCCCACACCAGCACGGGACCATGCGGCGTGTAGCGACGCACCTGCATGAATGGCGGCACCGGGAGCCCCACGCCGAGGACGCGATAGCGCAGATCGTAAGGCCTGCTCACCACGCTCGCCCACTCCTCGCGCCCATTGGGCAGGTGGCGCTTCACGCGCTTGCCGTCGGCCGAGAGCGTGTCGGCGTACACGTCCACGACGTCGGCGGAGAGCGCCGTGACGCCCCACGCCACGCGCGTGTTACGGCCGGTCGCGATGATGGGCAACCCGGCCACGCTGCCACCCACGGCGTCGAGCACCCCGGGGATCGAGACATGCACCACGTGGAAGGGGCCCGGCGCAGTGAGCCCCAGATGGGGATCGTTGGCCAGAATCGGTTTGCCGCTCGCGGAGCGCGCTCCTCCCACCACGAAGCCGTTGCTGGCGCGACTCGCCCCTTCGGCGTCGTGGGGCGGGAATGCCTCGAGCACGCGTGCGAGAGCGGCGAGCGTACCTGGCGAGTGGGGTACGCGTGCTTCGGTGAAGCTTCGCGCGGGCGCTTCCGCGGGCGCAAGCAAGGCGCGCTTCACGCCGGACCACAGCCGACGCGCCGCGCTGTCCGGGATGGTGTCGTAGATCCAGCGGGCTTCGTGGCGCCGGCGATGGCGAAACCACGTGGCCCCGCTGTCCGCCACCGTTCGGGCTTCCCCGATCTCGGGCAGGTCCAGGTCGAGCGTGATGCCGAATCCCAGCAACACGAGCACGCAGTCCTCGGGCGTCCAGTCGCGCGGCCGCTCGTGGAGCCGGACCAATTCCGGCGGCCATTGCCGTGCGCCGCGCCGGCATTCGGCCAGGTAGGTGTTGACGCCCGCGCAGTAGTGTTCGAGTGCTGCGCGCACCTGCGGCGCGCGCCTGCCGCGCGCCCAGAGCTCATTCGCGCGTTCGCGCAGGCGGAAGAGCTGCGAGCCGCCGTCCGCGCGAAGCGCCGAGTTCCCGAGCCAACGGTGCGTGTGGCCGTCCGCCGCGGCGCGCGTATACACCATCTGCCACAGCCGGTCGCGCGCCGCCACCCAGCCCCACGCGTGGTAGAGGTCGTTCACGCCCTGCGCGCGGATGTGGGGGATCCCCCAGCGATCGGTGACAACGCTCGCCTCTGCGCGAAGACCGGGGGAACGCACGTCGGACTCGGCCGGCGCGCTCGCGAGCGACCGCGGCTGCGCCAGCAACATCAGTGCGAACACGGCGGACAGGATCGGGCGAGGCATGGCCGCCCAGAGTATCACCGGCGGGACCCGGCTCGCCTTCTGAGCGGCGTGACATCTGAGCGGCGTGACCTTGCCAGCGGCGAACCGCAGCCGCTAGCGTGTCGGCATGTCCGAGTCCACGCTGCTCGCCTTCGATCTGGGCGGCACCGATCTCAAGGTGGCGCGCATCGCCTCGAACGGCGAAGTGCAGGCGTTCATGCGACTCCCCTCGCGCGCAGCGGAGGGGGAGGTGGCGCTGTTCGCCGCGATCACCGAGGCGGCCGGGGCCGCGGACGGCGACGGCAGCTCGCGGATCGCGGGATTTGGCTCGCCTGGAGTGATCGAACCCGGGACGGGCGTGATCCACGATCGCACGCCACACCTCTCGCTTTCGCCCGAATTCCCCATGCGAGCGCGGCTCGAGCAGGCGCTCGGCCGGCGGGTGGTGCTCGACAACGACGCCAACTGCGCAGCACTCGCCGAGCACAGCGTGGGCGCGGCGCACGGGGCACGCGTCTCACTCACCGTCACGGTCGGCACGGGCGTGGGCTGCGGCATCGTGGTGGAGGGCCGGGTGCTGAAGGGCGCCCACGGCGGCGGAGGAGAGATCGGCCACCTGCCACTCGGCGGTAGCGGACCGCCGTGCAACTGCGGCGTGGTGGGTTGCGCCGAACCCATGGCGAGCGGCTCGGGCCTGGTGGCGCGCGCGCAGGAGGCGGGGCTCGCCGTGAGCAACGCGCGCGAGGTGTTCGAGTCAAGCGATCCGCGCGCCGCCGCCGTGATCGCCCGCATGGTGGACCATCTGGCGCGCATGCTTGGGGCGGCCACCCAGCTCCTGAACCCCAACGTCATCGTGGTGGGCGGCGGTGTGGCGCAGGCGGGCGAGCGGTTGTTCGTGCCGCTCGAGGCGAGCCTTGCGCGCTACACGCTCGCGTCGCACCGTAAGTACCTGCGCTTGGTGCCCGCCGCCCTCGGCGAGCAGGCGGGCGTGATCGGCGCCGGGCTCCAGGCGTGGCACGCGCTGCGCGAGGACGCGGGGCGCTGACCGTTCACCGGCCCGGGGGGGTGAGCCGACGGCGGAGGGTGGTCGCGACCGCCGCTCAGGCGCCGAGGACCACCAGCGGCTCCTCGCGCGGCACCGCGAGCGATTCGCCGAGCAGTGTGACCGGCGTGGCCCCCACCACGCGCACGCGTCGTAGCGTGCCGGGTTTAGCGCCGTCGTCGGACCACACCACGGTCTTGAACTCGCGGCTCTTGCCGTGGAGCTGCGGCGGCAGGTCGGCCTTGCCGCGCCACGACGGACCGTCCACCAGCACCTCGACCTCGCGACCGAGCCAGCCGTCCATGATCTCGCCCGAGATCTGGTGTTGCTGGTCGATCAGCAACTGCAGCCGCCGGCCCTTCTCGGGCTCGTCCACTGTCTCGGAGAACTTGTGGGCCTTCGTGTCCGGGCGCGCCGAGTACTTGAACAGGAACGCGCTCTCGAACCGCGCGCGCTCCATGAAGGCCCGGGTCGCCTCAAAGTCCTCCTCGGTCTCGCCGGGGAAGCCCACGATGATGTCGGTGCTCACCGCCGCGCCCGGGATCCGCTCGCGGATGCGGTCCAGCACGCGTTCGTACTGTTCGAGCGTGTAGCTCCGCTCCATGGCGGCGAGCACGCGGTCCGAGCCGCTCTGGAGCGGCAGGTGCACGTGTGGCATGACCTTCTCGCACTCGGCCTGCGCGGCGATCATGCGTTCGCTCATGTCGCTCGGGTGCGGCGACGTGTACCGGATGCGCAACACACCCGGAACGGCGTCGGCGGCGCGCAGCAGGTCGGCGAAGTCGTGCGTGCCGTCGTGATAGGAGTTGACGGTCTGGCCGAGGAACACGACCTCTGAGAAACCCTCGGCGACGGCACCTTGGACCTGGCGCATGAGATCCGCGAGCGGCAGGCTGCGCTCGCGCCCGCGGGTGTAGGGCACGACGCAGTAGGTGCAGAACTTGTCGCACCCGCGCTGCACCGTGACCCACGCGCGCACGCCGGGCTCGCGCTTGGGCTCGAGGTCGCCGTAGGTCTCGTCGCGGTCGAGCCGCACCTCGGCGACGGGCTGCCGCGCCGCCTGGCGCAGCAGCTCGGGGAGGTTGCGGTAGCCGTCGGGGCCGACGACGAGGTCGAGCACACGCGCGCGGCCCAGGAGCTTGCCGCGCAGGTGCTGGGCCATGCAGCCCGC
>JANNKI010000330.1:0-1574 GCA_031396225.1 bacterium
CGGCCCGAAAGCGTCCCAAACGCCGGGAAACAGCCGCCGGGACACGAGAAGTCGTCCTGGCACGAATCCGCGTCTTGACACCCCGAGCGCGTGGAAACTAAATTTAAGCCGTCGCCGCGTGCTGTCCGCCACGGACCTCGCGCGCTCCGGCGGCTCGCCCGGAATCCCCTCCGGTCCTGCTTCCCCACACGAGCAATCGCGCTCCACCCCGACCCGGGCCACCGGGTCCGAACTCTGCGCACCTTCCTCCAGGCCCAGGGACATCACGTCCCACCCCGCAGGCCGCACGAACGCCGTGAGCCGCCCAACGGGCGCGCCCCCACGGCACCTCTGCCTACGCCACGAGGCGAGATCACCATGGAAGAGATCACCGAGACCGTCGTTCCCATCGCCGAGACTCTCGATCTTCAGCGCCTCAAGGCCAAGACCATGACCGAACTCCTGGCGCTCGCCACGGAGCTCGAGATCCAGGGCACGAGCGGCCTGCGAAAGCAGGAGCTCATCTTCAAGGTGCTCGAGGCGCAGACCGAGAAGAGCGGGCTCATCTTCGCGGAAGGCGTGCTGGAGATCCTGCCCGAGGGCTACGGTTTCCTGCGCTCGACCACCTACAACTACCTGCCCGGGCCGGACGACATCTACGTGTCGCCGTCGCAGATCAAGCGCTTCGACCTGCACACGGGCGACACGGTGAGCGGCCAGGTGCGACCGCCCAAGGAGGGCGAGCGCTACTTCGCGCTGCTACGCGTCGAGGCGATCAACCTCGAGAGCCCCGAGACGGCGAAGGGCAAGATCCTGTTCGACAACCTCACGCCGTTCTACCCGGTGGACAAGTTGAACCTCGAGACCAGGGACCGCTGTCTCGAGACGCGCATCGTGGATCTGGTCTCGCCCATCGGCAAGGGTCAGCGCGCGCTCATCACGTCGCCGCCCAAGGCGGGCAAGACCGTGCTCATGCAAAAGCTCGCCAACGCCATCGCCGAGAACCACCCGGAGGTCATCTTGATCGTGCTGCTCATCGACGAGCGGCCGGAGGAGGTCACCGATATGACGCGCTCGGTGAAGGGCGAGGTGGTGTCGAGCACGTTCGACGAGCCCGCCGAGCGCCACGTGCAGGTGGCGGAGATGGTCATCGAGAAGGCCAAGCGGCTGGTGGAGCACGGCCGCGACGTGGTCATCCTGCTCGACTCGATCACCCGCCTGGCCCGCGCGCATAACGCGGTCGTGCCGCACTCGGGCAAGATCCTCTCGGGCGGCGTGGACGCCAACGCGCTGCAGCGGCCCAAGCGTTTCTTCGGCAGCGCGCGCAACATCGAGGATGGCGGCTCGCTCACGATCATCGCCACGGCGCTCATCGAGACCGGCTCGCGCATGGACGAGGTGATCTTCGAGGAGTTCAAGGGCACCGGTAACTCCGAGCTCGTGCTGGACCGCAAGATCGCCGACAAGCGCATCTATCCGGCCATCGACATCAACCGCTCCGGCACCCGCAAGGAAGAGCTGCTCATGCCCGCCGACGTGCTGTCGCGCGTATGGGTTCTGCGCAAGTTCCTGACCGAGCTGAGCCCAGTCGAGGC
>JANNKI010000475.1:0-4927 GCA_031396225.1 bacterium
TGGCGGCTCGGTCACTCCGCTGGCGTTCAAGCGGCGGGGACGCGAACACCGCGTCGCCCGCGTGAACGCCCGCTGGGTGGACCGCGCCGGCAAGCACCCACGGTTCTATTTCTCGGTCACCGACGAGAACGGCGACGTCTACCAGTTGCAACTCCAGGGCGGCGACCTGTTGTGGTGGCTCGACACCGTCACATTGGAAGGCTGACAAGCAAAGGCTGACCAGAGAAAGCTGACTCGCATGCACCCCACACCCGCCGCCTCCGCCGCGGCGCCGGGCACCACGCAGGACGCGTGGGCCCGCCCGGTCACGAACCACACGGCACCCGTGGCTACAGGGTCGTGCGCCGCGGTGGAGACAGCGGGTGGCGCATGCACCACCACATGGATGACGGGCGGTCCCGCGACCGACGCCGGCGTCGCGGGGATGGCCGGGCCTGCCGGCGCGGGCCGCCCGCAATGATAGCAATGCGAACGACTGGATGACGCAGGTTCGCTGACCACTTCGTCCGACATCCGAGAGACGACACCATGACCCCGACCCTCGAACGCACCGTCCTGCACGTGGACATCGACGCGTTCTTCGCCGCCATCGAGCAGCAGCGCGATCCGCGGTTGAAGGGCAAGCCGGTCATCGTGGGCGCGGGCGTGATCGCGTCGTGCTCCTACGAGGCGCGGCGTTTCGGGTTGAAGGCCGGCATGACGCTCTCCGAGGCGAAACGCCTGTGCCCGCGCGCCATCGTCCTCGAGGGGCACGCGCAGGTGTATCGCTGCTACGCCGAGCGGCTGTTCGACCGCTGCCGCGAGTTGTCGCCCGACGTGGAGACCTACCTGGACGAGGCCTACCTGGAGCTCACCGGAACCGGGCGCGTGCATGGCGACTTCACGCGCGCGGCCGCTGGCTTGAAGCGCGCCATCCTGGACGACACCGGCCTCACGGTGACGTGTGGCCTCGGCCCCAACCGTATGCTCGCGAAACTCGTGGGCAAGACCAGGAAGCCGGACGGCCTGGCGCGTCTGCACGCGCATGAAGCCGAGGCGTTCTTGGTAGCGCGTCCCATCGAGCAACTGGCAGGCGTGGGCCACGCGCATGCCCGGACGCTCCGCGGCATGAACCTGCGCACCATCGGCGAGCTGCGAGTGCTGCCGGTGGGCACGCTCGAGGCGTTGTTCGGCGCGCCGGGGCGGCTCTTGTTTGAGCGCTGCCGCGGGCGCGACACGGCGCCGGTGACGGCGCGCGAGGTGCCGTTGTCGCTGTCGCGCGAGACGTCGTTTCACCGCGACACCGCCGACCCGCGCGAGATCGAGGGCATGCTCGAGTACCTGGTGGGCCGCGCCTGCCGCGCGGCACGCGAACTGTCGCTGACGGCGCGCACCGTGAGCGTGCGGCTTCGCTACAGTGACGGCGAGTCGGCCGACCAGGCGCGCTCGTTGAAGCAGCCGTCCGCGGTGGACCCGGTGGTGCTGGCGCTGGCGCTGGCGTTGCACGCGCGGCTCTTCAGCCGCCGTGTGTCGCTGCACGCCATCGGCGTCACGCTGTCCAACTTCGCACAGGACGCCGCCGAGCAGGGGGCGCTGTTCGACGAGCGCGAGGCCGGCCGGCGCGCGGCGCTGTGCGAGGCACTCGACCGCGTGCGCGGCAGCTACGGCCACGGCGCGGTGGTGTCGGGCCGTGCGCTCCACCTGAAAGGCCGCGTGGGTGAGGACCGCTACGGGTTCGTGCTGCGCACGCCGTCGCTCACCAAATGAACCCACCCGCTACCCCGAAAGGTCCGCCATGCCGCCGCTCGCCAAAGCCCTCATGACCGCGATCTACCCCGTCAGCGACGTCGCCGCCGCCAAGAGCTGGTACGCCGAGGTGTTCGGCGTGGAACCCTACTTCGACGAGCCGTTCTACGTGGGCTTCAACGTGGCGGGCTACGAACTGGGCCTGGTGCCGGGCGAAGCGCCCGTGCACGAGCCGGGCAACCGCGGCGTCGTGGCCTACTGGGGCGTGGAGAACGCGGACGCGGCATGGAAGCGCGTCACGGCGGCGGGCGCCAAACCGCTCGATGCGGTGAAGGACGTCGGGGGCGGGATCCGCGTGGGCATCGTCACGGATCCGTACGGGAATGCGATCGGGTTGATCGAGAATCCGCATTTCGGCGTGAAGGCGTAAGAGAGACTGTTCCGCTGCGCGGGCGGGACGAGGGGGAACGCCATGTCGCCATTCACTCCACTTCGCGTTCGCTCTCACGGGTCACTGCTGGCGGGCGTGGCTTCGCCGGAGGGGTTGTGCGAGCGGGCGGCGGAGCTGGGGTATGAGGCGCTCGGGCTGACGGATCGCGACAACCTTTACCTGGCGGTGCGGTTCCTCAAGGCGGCAAGCGGTGCGGGGCTGGCGCCGGTGGTGGGGGCGGAAGTGTCGGCGCTGTCGGGGGACGGGCGCGTTGTGCTCATCCCTTTCGACCGTCGCGGGTGGGCGAACCTGTGCGCGGTGCTCACGGCACGGCACCTGGACGATGCGTTCGACCTGGTGCGCGCGGCCGGTGCGCATCACGCGGGGCTGCACGTGGTCGTGGAGTCGCCGGGGCTCGCCACGGCGTTGCTCGCGGTGGGCGTGCCGCCGGCGGTGAGCGCGTCAGACGAGGTGGCGCGCGGGTTGCCGCGCGCGGGCGGGCTGTGGCTCGGGGTGCGCGGCATCGCGGCCGAGCGGCCGCGGCTGCGCGCACGCCTCGCCGAGAGCTGGCGGCTGGGCGTGCCGGCGGTGGCCACGGGCGACGTGTGGATGCTGGAGCCGCGCGACCACGAGGCGCACCGCGCGGCGGTGACCGCGGCGGCGGGCGAGTTGCTCGAGCGCATGCCGCCGGGCTCGTTCTGCGCGCGTGAGGCGTGGCTCGCCTCGCCCGCCGAATGGGAACGCCGCGTGCGCGCCACGTGCGCGGGTGCCGGCTGCGCCGAGCAGGCCGTGCCGCTGCTCGAGAACAACGCGGCACTCGTGGCGCGCTGCCACCTGACGCTCGAGATGGGCACGCCCATCTTCCCGCGCGCGCCGCTGCCCGAGGGCGTGACGGGTGCGCAACGGTTGCGCGAGCTCTCGTCCGCGGGACTCGCACGCCGCTATCCCGCCGTGGGCGCGCGGCGTGCGGGCGGCGTGGCGCGCGCGGAAGCCCGCGCGCGGCTCGCGAGCGAGCTGACGCTGATCGAGCGCATGGGCTTCACCGACTACTTCCTGCTCGTGGCGAACATCGTCGGGTTCGCGCGCGAGCGCGGCATCCCCACCGTGGGCCGTGGCTCGGGCGCCAGCTCCATCGTGTCGTACGCGCTGGGCGTGACGAGCGTGGACCCGGTGCGTTACGGGCTCTGCTTCGAACGCTTCCTGCACCCGCAACGGCGCGACTGCCCCGACCTCGACGTGGACCTGTGCTGGCGGCGCCGCGACGAGGTGATCGCGCACGTGTACGAAGCCTATGGCCACGACCGCGTGGCCATGATCAGCACGCACGCCACGCTGGGGCCCCGCTCGGCGTTCCGCGAGGCGGCCAAGGTGCTGGGCGTGCCGCTGCCGCGCGTGAACGCGCTCGCCAAGCGCGTGCCGCGACACCTGGACGCGTCGGCGTTGGAGCGGGTGCTGGAGCATGGCGTGCCGGGTGCGACCAAGCCGCGCGGCGACGAGACTGCGACCGAGCGAGCACGAGCCGCCGGCGCGGGTCCGGGCGCCGGGCCCGGCGTGGGACCGCACGATTTCGGCCCGGAGTTCGCCGAGCCGCGCATCGCCGAGGCGCTGCGCCTGGCCGCGCGACTCGCGGGCGCGCCGCGCCACCTGTCGGTCCACTGCGGCGGCCTCGTCATCGCCGACCGTCCGCTCACCCACTACCTGCCGCTCGAGCTCGCGAGCAAGGGCGTGGTGGTGTCGCAGTTCGAGATGCGGGCGGTGGAGGCGATCGGGCTCGTGAAGATGGACCTGCTCGGCAATCGTGCGATCACGACGATCGGGGAATGCGTGGCGCTGGCGCCGCGCGACGCCTCGGGCGTCGCACCCGACCCCGACGCCATCGCCGCGGACGATCCGATCGCGGCCGCGGCGATCGCGGTGGGCGATACGTTGAACTGCTTCCAACTCGAATCGCCCGCCATGCGCAACCTGCTGCGCATGCTCGAGGCGCGCACGTTGGAGGACACCGTGGCGGCCGTGGCGTTGGTGCGGCCGGGTCCGGCCGAGTCGGGCATGAAAGAGGCGTTCTGCCGGCGGCGGCGCGGGTTGGAGCCCGTGACGTTCCCGCACGAGCGACTGCGCGCCACGCTCGCCGGGACGCAGGGTATCCTCCTCTACGAAGAAGACGTCATGCGCGTGGCTGCTGCGCTCTGCGGCCTGCCGTTGGCCGAGGGCGAGACGCTGCGCCGGGCCATCGCCCACGCGCGCGGCGACGAGGAATTTCGCTTCCTGGAGCGCGGGTTCGTGGCGCAGGCCACGCGCGCCGGCATCACCGACGCCAAGGCGCACGCCGTGTGGCGCGAGTTGGCGCGCTTCGCGGGCTACGCGTTCTGCAAGGCGCACGCGGCCGGCTACGGCAAACTCGCGTGGCAGAGCGCGGCGCTCAAGTGCCGCCACCCCGCCGAGTGGGCCGTGGGCGTGCTGAACCACCACGCCGGCATGTACCCCACGTGGGTGCATGTCGAGGACCTGCGGCGGGGCGGGATCGGGCGCGCGCCGGTCACGTTCCTGCCTCCCGGCGTGGAGCGGTCGGCATGGGACACGACGTTGGAGGGTGGCGCGGTCCGCGTCGGCCTGCACCGGGTCACGGGACTCGCGCGCACGACCGGCGAGCGCATCGTTGCGACACGACCCTTCGCGAGCCTCGCCGACTTCGCCGATCGCGTGCGACCCACGCCACCCGAGCTGGATGCGCTCATCCTTGCTGGCGCGCTCGATGCGATCGATGGCCCGGGC
>JANNKI010000529.1:0-1745 GCA_031396225.1 bacterium
CGTTCAATTCGTTCGCTCAAATTACAAGGCCGCCGCCTGACTGATCGGCCCACATTGCGATTTTTCGCGGACCATTGTGTGGCGGAATCTGCCTGTAAGTTTTTGCTCCCGCATTCGAGTTACTGAAATGCTGCGCTCATGATCGCCGCCACGCCTCCGTTGCGTGTTCAGGCACACAGTCCTCGGCAGGGTCGCACCGCTGACGCGCTCCGGCTGATTCCAGATGAGCGAGAGGATCATCCCTCGCCATCGTACGGTGACAGGGGTGGGTTCGGTCTCCGGCTGGTCGCCGGCGTGCGCCGGTCTAGCGGGGGTCGGAGGTGCCCCCCGCGGCGGTTGCCGCGAGATTTGCGCGGGTGCTACGGTGCCGCGCATGTGGGATCCGGTCGCAGGGACGCGCCGACGCTTCCCGGGCCAGCCGATGGCCGCCCGGGCCGCGCTCGCCGTATGCCTGGCGTGCGCGCTCGCCGGCGGCTGCGCCCCGCCCGGCAGGCTCGCTCCGGGCCCCTCGCTTCGCCCCGCGCCGCGCGCCGGCTACGACGGGCGCCGCGACTCGCTCGACAGCGTTGACCCGAGGGTGCTTCGCGGAAAGCGCATCGTCCTGGACCCCGGCCACGGCGGCTTCTTCGCCGGCGCGGTGGGCGTGGACAGCCTCACCGAGAAGGAAGTGAACCTGGGCGTGGCGCTCGAACTGCGCGACCTCCTGCGCGCCGGGGGCGCCGAGGTGCTGCTCACGCGCGAGACCGATCGCGATTTTCTGACGCTTGCAGATTCCTCCCTCCGGTCGGATCTGACGGAGCGCGCGCGCATCGCGAATGCGTTCCAGCCCGACCTGTTCGTGAGCATCCACCACAACGCCGACCCGAACGCCGCGCACGACGTGAACGAGTCCCAGACCTATTACCAGCTGGGCGACGAAGGCCCATCGTACGACGTGGCGCAGGACGTGTATCGAGCGATCGCACGCAACCTGGGCATCGAGGTCTCGAAGATGATCCCGGGCAACTTCTTCGTGGTGCGAAACAGCGAGGCCCCCGCACTACTCACCGAGGCCAGCTTCCTCACCTACCCGCCCACCGAGAAGAAACTGCGCACGCCCGAGGCGCGCCGGCTCGAGGCCGAGGTGTTCTATATGGGCGTCGTGCGCTGGTTCATGCGTCGCGCACCGCGGCTCGAGTCGTTCGCGGCGCTCGACGTGTCGGGCCTGCCCGACACCGTGTTCACCGGCGCGCCACGGCTGGTCGCGCGGCTCGCTGGCGCGTTCGACGCGGCCACGCTGCGCATCGACGGGGCGGAGGTGCCGGTGACGACGACCGGCACGAGCGTGGAGTGGAGCGGCGTGCCGCCGCTCGCGGCCGGGCCGCACGAGGCGGCGTTCTCGGCGCGCTTCTCCGGGGAAGGCGCCTCGCGGGCGCACAAGCTGCGATTCCGCGTGCGCAAGGCCCCCAGCCGATTGCTCGTGTCGGTCGCGGGCTCGCCGCTCGCGGCCACGCGCGGCGTGACGGGCGTTCGCGTGCGCGTGCTCGATGCCGACGACCTGCCGGTCCCCGACTCGTTGCAGGTGCGGCTCGCGAGCGAGCCAAAGGGTGTGTTCTCCCCCGCCGAGACCACGCTCACCGCCCGCGACGGCGAGGCGTGGGCCTATCTTCGGCGAGCACGCGGCGTGAGCGCCCGGGCTGCCGCCCGCGCGTCGCTTGTGGCGCGGCTTGTGCCGGGCGCCGGCGTCGCCGCCGTGCCCGCCGCGC
>JANNKI010000545.1:0-4466 GCA_031396225.1 bacterium
CGACTGCGCTGCCAGATCACGGTCGGAATCCTTGCACCCGCAGCGAATATGCATGCTTGGTGCTCCACGGGAGGGGTGATCCCTTACGAGCCTGTGGCTCATCACTGGTGGTACAGCCCTCTCGTTGTCTTCGATATCACCCCATGAGCCAACAACGACAGACATTTGGCCTGCACGCGACCGGCACCTTGCCGAGTCTGGTATCCCCGAACATCACGTCCTTCGAGGAAGGTCCCTTCCGGCTCGACGTGCGCACTGCCGTGACGGTGCGGCGTGTCGCAGTACGAGAGCAGACACTCTTCTATTTGAGTCTTTTCGACGACGAGATTGATGCTCGTCTCGACGAGTTTCTGGCAAACGCGTTAGGGGCACCACATACGGAACGGGACCTGGCGGCGGCCGCGCTGTGGCTGGAACCGACCGACGCTGTAGTGATCACCTGCACCGACGGTGAAGTCCTGGTAGCGCGCGGCGGGGCTTGCACCTTCCCGCTGTACTGGACCACGGCCGCCGGTTCGATCGTCGTCAGTACAATGCTACCCGTGGATAGTGAGCGCCGACTGTCGCGGGAAGGGTTGATCGCTTGCGTCGCCGTCGTTTCGGTGACCTACCAGAACGAACTGAACCTGTCGTTGCGCACACCATTGAGCCGCTGGTTCCGCTACCGTCGCGGCGCCGTGTCAAGACTCTCTCCGAGTGCCGGCCTCCTGTCCGAGCGTCCTGTCGATCATGCGGAGCCTGAGCAAAGCGAGCTTGATCGAGATCAGCTGATCGAAAACATTCGATCGGCCCTGCACAAGTTTGGCGCCCGGATACAAGGTCGCGATAGGGCGTTGGTGGAGCTCTCAGGCGGATTCGACAGCACACTTGCTGCGATCGCGGCGCACAAGCAAGGCATCGAGCTGCTCGGCGTTTCGGTTCATTTTCCATATTACGAGTTCAGATTTGAGGAGAACATCCAGCAAGCTACGGCTGAGTCCCTCGCGCTTTCGCGTACTCGCCTCGATGGCACGACCCTCTTCGCCTACTCGCCATCGGACTGGTGGCCGAGACTCGACGAGCCCGCGACGTGTGTGATTGCGCTGACGCGCGACCTCGCGATTGCCCGACTGGCGTCAAGCGCTGGTGTCGATCGGGTGCTCGTGGGGCAGGGAGGAGATCAGCTCTTCAGCGAGGACATGCTCGAACTCGTGAGAGCTCCGATCCAGCTCGCGCGCGGTGCGTTCTCCAATGCCGCTTGGCAGCAGATCGAGAATGCCCGGGCTGTCATGGCATCTGCTCCGGCATTTCTCAACCGGACTACGTTGACTTATCTGCACGACGCGAGGCTGGATGTGGCACTGAAGGAGGCGTTCGGCACCTCGACACGATCGCCGTTCACCGATCTCGCGATGGTTAGGTGCGGCATCGCGTGGGCACGGATATCGGCCCGCCTCGCCGTCCGTCAGAAGAAGAAGATCCTTATGGAGGCGTTTGCTGCGGAATTGCCGGCCGCTGTGGCGGGCCGCAGGGGGAAGGTTTCGTGGGATGGAGTGTGTGCACGCATGTACGCGCAGAACGGCGAAGCCATCGCCTATGAGATCGAGCGCGTCAGGGACCCTCTCGTGCATATGGGTGTTGACGTGCGATGGCTGACGCGGCGTGTCGCGCAGCTAGCGCGGTGGGAGAGAACAACGTTCGGCGAGGACGATAGGGAAGTGTTCGCCGTCTATGCGCTTGCGACTTGGCTACACAGCTGGGGAGTGGATCGCGTATCGGACTGCGATTGGAGTGACTAGCCGATATCGCTCGATCCGTACGCGCCGCCGCCCCGGGTTGCCGTGCGTAGCGCGGGCAGGCGTTGCCGCCCGCAAGCATCTCCGGGCGACCATCGTCCACTGACGCGGCGATACCATTGTCATCTCGATGTGAGCGTGAATCGCCGGGACTCGTAGGCGCGATATTGCAGCGCCTCGGCCAGGCGCATCGCACTGACGCGCTCCTCGCCCACGAGGTCCGCGATCGTCCGCGCCACGCGCAGCGCCCGGTGCACCGCGCGCGCCGACATGCCGCCGCGGTCCACCGCGTCGGCGATCAGCCGGGTGCCCGCGGTGTCGAGCGCGCAGTGCTGGCGGAGCGCCGTGTTCGAGAGCATCGCGTTGAGCGCGCCGCGCTCGCGCTGCCGCGCCCGCGCCACCAACACGCGAGCACGCACCACCTCACTCGACTCGCCGAGGGCGGAGCGCAGCAACTCCTCCGACGTGAGCGCCGGCACTTCGATCTGCAAATCGAGCCGATCCAGCACCGGCCCGCTCACCCGCGCCGCGTAGCGGGCGTGGTCCGCCGGCGTGCACCGACAGCCGCGCTTGGGATGGCCCAGCCATCCGCACGGGCACGGGTTCATGGCGGCCACGATCAAAGGCCGCGCGGGGAAGCGCGCATGCGAGCCGGCGCGCGCAATCGCCACTTCACCGATCTCGAGCGGCTCGCGCAGCGCGTCCAAGAGCCCGCGCGGGTATTCCGAGAGCTCGTCCAGGAACAGCACGCCGCGGTGCGCCAGCGAGAGCTCGCCCGGTCGCGGCGGATTGCCGCCACCCACGAGGCCCGCGCGCGAAAGCGAGTGATGCGGCGCACGGAAAGGCCGCGTGCGCATCAGGCCACGTCCCGGCGCGCGGAGCCCGGTGGCGGAATGAAGCCGCGTCACCACGAGCGCCTCGCTCGGCTCGAGCGGCGGCAGGAGCCCGGGCAGTCGTCGCGCAAGCATGCTCTTGCCGCATCCGGGCGGCCCCACGAGCAGCACGTGGTGCCCGCCGGCCGCGGCGATCTCCAGCGCGCGCCGCGCGATCAACTGACCGCGTACATCGGAGAGGTTCTCCTCGCGGTCGGCCTGCGGGTCGGACTCGGCAGGGGCCGCGTGCGGCAAGCCCTCGCCGCGGAGCCAGCCGACGGCTTCACCCAAGTCGCGTGCGGCGTGGACCTCGAGGCCTTCCACCAACGCCGCCTCGGGCGCGGCATCGGCGGGGCTGAGGAGCGTGCGCGCCCCCGCCCGCCACAGACTCTCGGCCAGCGACAGCGTGCCGCGCGTGCCGCGCAGCGCGCCGTCCAACGCCAACTCGCCCAGCGCGGCCGTCCCGTCGAGCCGTTCGGGCGGCACCTGGCCGCTCGCGGCCAGCAGCCCCAGCGCGAGCGCCAGGTCCGCCGCCGCACCCTCCTTCCGGCGGTCGGCGGGCGCAAGGTTCACGGTGACGCGACGATCCGGTGGCGCGAAGCCGGCGTTCCGAAGCGCGGGCCACACGCGCTCGCGCGATTCGCGCGCGGTGGCATCGGGCAGGCCAACCATGACGAATCCGGGCAGCCCCGGGCCCACGTCCACTTCGCAGTCCACGGGGAACGCGTCCAGTCCCCACAGCGCGGCCGTACGCACCCGAGCGAGCAAGCGGGCTCCGTGCGGGGGCAAGGCGCGGAGTGCGCTCGCAAGAGTCGTGCGCGTCGCAGCCCGTGCGGCGACGGCGTATCGCCCGAACAAGCCGACGCCGGAGTGGGCGACATCGCCACGCCGGCGTCGGAAGGGCTTGAGGACGCTTTGCGTCAGTCGATCGGCTTGGCGGGGGCCGCGTCACGAGCGGCTACGTGCTCCGCCGCCCGCGACAACAGGGCCTCCACCTCCTCCTCGGACGCCGAGCCGAAGTCGTCGTAGAAGCGACCGACCGCCACGAAATCCTCGGACGTCTCCAGCAGCACGACCCGATCGGCGTCGCGGGAGAGCGCGCGTGCGGTCGAGCGCGGCGCGACGGGCGCGGCGAGCACGATTAGCGACGCGCCCATCACACGAGCGACCCGGCACGCGGCGCGAGCTGTGGAACCAGTCGCGATGCCGTCGTCCACGACCAGCGCGACGCGGCCCTCGAGCGAGATCCGCGGTCGGTCCCGACGGTACCGGAGCGCGCGGCGCTCCAACTCCTCGCGTTCGCGCTGCTCGATCGCCTCGAGCTCGTCGGGGCGCACCCCGGCCACTCGCACGAGCTCGTCGTCGAGGACGCGCACGCCCCCTTCGCCGATCGCCCCCATCGCCAACTCGGGCTGGAACGGCGCGCCGAGTTTGCGCACGACGAGCACATCGAGCGGAGCGCCCAGCGCCCGGGCGACCTCGAAGCCCACCGGCACGCCACCTCGTGGGAGCGCGAGCACCACGACGTCCAGCCCGCGCAGCTCATGGAGCCGCGCCGCAAGGCGACGCCCCGCATCGGCGCGGTCAGCGAGACGCATCCCCACGCGCGCGCCTCGGCGGCATCGCGTCTCCCGGAGCATGCGGAACCATCGAAGCCTCCGCGATCGATCTCGTGCGCGCCAGCAGGTGCAACGCCGAGCGGATCACCTGTGCCGCGCGGTCGGCGCCGTCGCGGTCCGCCTTGTTGATCACGAACACGTCGGCGATTTCCATCGGGCCCGCTTTCATCGCCTGGACCGCGTCGCCGGATTCCGGGACC
>JANNKI010000570.1:0-2886 GCA_031396225.1 bacterium
GGCTTGCCGAGCGCGCCCGCGAGTGACCCGTAGGAGCGCGTCCTGCCCGCCGGAATGCCGCGCAGCGCCGACCACACCGCGCACTGAACCGGTGTGCCGAGCAGGCGCACGGGCTGCTGTTCGAGCGCGAGCATCTCGCCATCGAAGTACCGCGCCAGGCGCCCGGCGGCACCCGCCGCGTCGGGGGCATGCCGCGTCGTGATCGCGCCGAGGTGGCGCACGAGGTGGCGCTCGACCGGACTCGCCGGCCCGTGTTCGCCGTCGAGCGTGAGCCCGACCAGTTGCCCGTCCAGCGCGTAGAGCGCCATGGGCCCCAACGGCGTCGTCGCGATCGTGAGTTCGAGTGTCATCGCGTGCCCTTTCGTGGAGTGGAGGGGGATCGCTTCGGTACGGGTCCGCGCGGTTCGGTCCACAGCGCCAGCACGGCATACGAACGCCACGGCCGCCAGCGTTCGGCGCGAGCACGCACCTCGCGCTCGCTCGGCAGTCGCCCGCCGCGCGCGAGCGCATGGCGCACGCCGAGGTCCCCGGCCGGGAACGCGTCGGGTTCGCCGAGCGCGCGCATGGCCAGGTACTGCGCGGTCCAGTCGCCGATGCCAGGTCGCGCGGTGAGCTGCGCCACGGCGTCATCGAGCCCGCGGAACGCACCCAGGTCCAGCTCGCCGCCCGCCACCGCGGCCGCGAAGCCGCGCAGCGCCGCCGCCCGCGCGCGCGTGAGCCCCAACCGCTCGAGCGACGCGGACGCGACGGCGGCAGGCGTGGGGAACACGTGCGTCACCGCACCGTCCGGCGCGGGCAACGGCGTGCCGGCGGCCACGGCGAGGCGACCCGCCAGCGTGCGCGCCGCCGCCACGCTCACTTGTTGCCCGAGCAGCGCGCGCACGCCCGCCTCGAACGCGTCGAACGCGCCGGGCACGCGCACGACGCGGCCGCGCAGCGCCCGCGCGAGCCGAGCGTCGCGGGCAAGCCATGCGGCGATCGTATCCACGTCGGCATCGAGGTCGAACATGCGCGACACGCGCGCGGCCACGCGGGGCAGTGCCGCAGCCGCGCGTGGCGGCAGGCGCAACAGCACCGCGCCGTCGGTCGCGCGCACCTCGAGCGTCGCCGGCTCGCCCTCCAGTGCGAACGAGCGCCGGTACACGCCGTCGCGCAGTTCCTCCACGCCGGGGATCGCACGCGCTTCGAAGAACGCCAGCAGCGGCGCGGCGTCGAACGGCGGGCGCGCGGGCAGGCGCAGTTCGAGCGCGCCGTCGCGCCCTGCGGCCGGCCGGCGGCGCAATGCCGCCGGCGCGCGTTCGAACGTCTGCTGCATCGCGGCTCGCAGGCGCCGCGCGCTGCCATAGCCGGCGGCGGCCGCGACATCCTCCATGGGCAGCGCGGTCTCCTCGATCAGCTTGCGCGCGAGATGCGCCCTGCGCGTGCGTGCCACGTCGAGCGGCGCGGCGCCGACGTGGCGCTCGAACAATTCGCGCAGCCAGCGGGACGTCACGCCGAGGCGAGTGGCGAGTGTTTCGAGCGAACCGTCCGCGAGCGCGCCCTCGTCGATCAGCCGCAGCGCGCGAGCGACGGTCGCGGCGGTGCCGGCTGCGGCCGGCGCGCCGGGCGCGCGATCGGGCCGACAGCGCAGGCACGCGCGGAAGCCGGCCGACTCGGCCGCGGCGGGCGTGGCGTAGAAGCGCACGTTGCGGCGGGCGGGCAGCCGGGCCGGGCAGCCGGGTCGGCAATACACGTGCGTCGAGGTCACGCCCATCACGAAGCGGCCGACGAAGCGCACATCGCGAGCCGTCCAGGCGCGCCAGCAGATCTCGGGGTCGAGCGTCATGCCTCTACAGATAGCACGAGGGGCACCCCGGATGCGGACGAATTCGGAACTGTCTCAGGGACGCGGCCGGAACCGAGCCAGGACCAGGACGGGCGTGCGCGCCAGCACCTCGGGCGGCTCGCCGATCGCGGCGACGCTCGCGAGTGCGACGCGTTCATGCGCCGGGCGCCACGCGGCGTACACGTAGCCGTCGCGAGCGACCGCCACGCTGGCGCCGGGGCCGACTTGCGACGGCGACAGGAAGTTCCGGGGCAACGCGTGCCGGAGCGACGGCGGCGGCGGTTCCCACACCACGAGTGGCGCACGCGGCGGCGACACGCGCAGCAGCGTCTCCGCGACGCCGTGCGCGTTCAGCCACGGCTCGAGCGCCGGCACGACGCGCGTGTGCAGCACGGGAGCGCCGAGTGCGGCGGGCAACGCGAAGCACGCGACCGCGAGCCGCCGGGCGCCACGCAGGTCCGCGAGCAGCGGCGCCCACGTGGCGAGCAAGAGCACCGCGGCGAACAGCCCAAGGCTCGCCGCGGCATCCGGCAGGCGCATCGACAACGCCGCGCCCGCGAGCGCGAACGCCGTGCCGATCGCGGCAAGCAGACGTGTCGCCTGCGTGAGCGCGCGTGTGTCGCCGTTGCCATCCAGCACGCGGTCCGCGAAGCGTCCCACGAGCAGCGCCACCGCCGGCAATACGGGCAACGCCGCGGTGAGCGGCGGGCCCGGGTACAACGCGATCGGCCACGCCGCGGCGAGCGCGAGCGCGAGCAGCACGTGCTCCACGTGCTCGGGATCCAGCGGCAGTGGCGCCGCGACGCGCGCCGAGACGCGGCGCAGGCGCAACGCGGCATCCGCGAGCGCGGCGGCGAACAGTGGCGTCCACGGAAAACTCGTCACCACGGCGAACGACAACGCCAGCGGCGCGCCCGCGAACCACGAGCCGTGCGTGCCCGATGCGTACGGGAACCACGGCACGTGCACTCGCGAGCGAGGTGCTCTCGTTCTGCATCGCGCCGCGCTCGCGCGACGAGATCGCGCGCCGCGTGGAGGAGCTCGCCGAAGAGCCCCTCGGC
>JANNKI010000586.1:0-1802 GCA_031396225.1 bacterium
GCGGTATATAGGTGTCCAGCGCCTCGGCCAGCTTCAGGATCGCCTTGATCCCCATGTCGGTGTCTTCCCCCGCCAGGGCTTTGAGCGCGCTGCCGATCACGATCGGGGTCTTGTCCCCCGGAAACTCGTACTTCGAGAGCAACTCGCGCACCTCCACCTCCACCAGCTCCAGCAGCTCCTTGTCGTCCACCATGTCGGCCTTGTTCAGGTACACCACGATGTAGGGCACCCCCACCTGGCGCGCCAGCAGAATATGTTCCCTCGTCTGCGGCATCGGCCCGTCGGCCGCCGAGACCACCAGAATCGCCCCGTCCATCTGCGCCGCCCCGGTGATCATGTTCTTGATGTAGTCGGCATGGCCCGGACAGTCCACGTGCGCGTAGTGCCGGTTCGCCGTCTGGTACTCCACGTGCGCCGTGTTGATCGTGATCCCCCGCGCCTTCTCCTCCGGCGCATTGTCAATCTGATCGTACGAGCGCACGTCCCCACCGTACTTCTTCGACAGCACCATCGTCATCGCCGCCGTCAGCGTCGTCTTCCCGTGATCCACGTGGCCAATCGTCCCCACGTTCACGTGCGGCTTCGTCCGCTCAAATTTGGCTTTCGCCATAGCGATCCCTTCGTGAAAAAGCAAAAAACCTACTTTTTCCCGTTTGTTGGTCACCCCGCAATCG
Source organism: bacterium (assembly GCA_031396225.1). Classification (GTDB taxonomy): domain Bacteria; phylum Eisenbacteria; class RBG-16-71-46; order RBG-16-71-46; family RBG-16-71-46; genus JAIOPA01. The sequence continues at coordinate 675 of JANNKI010000586.1, forward strand.
CCGCTCATTTGACAAATGAGGCCGGACAATTCCGGGCGGAAAAAACTAAGAAAAAACGGCGGTCGTCTCGCCCGTGTTAAGTCTTCTTGTTAATCACCGCTTCGGCGACCGACTTCGGCGCCTCGGTGTAGTGTTTGAATTCCATGGTGTAGGTCGCGCGGCCCTGCGACAGCGAGCGCAGCGTCGTCGAGTACCCGAACATCTCGGCGAGCGGCACCTCGGCCTTGATCACCTTGCCGGTCGGCATGTCGTCCATGCCCTGGATCATCCCGCGGCGCGACGCAAGGTCGCCGACCACGTTGCCCATGAAATCCTCGGGTGTCTCGACCTCGACCGCCATCATCGGCTCGAGCAGCATCGGACTCGCCTGGCGCATCCCGTCCTTGAACGCCATCGATGCGGCCATCTTGAACGCGTTCTCGTTCGAGTCGACGTCATGTGACGAGCCATCGAACAGCGTGACCTTGACGTCGACTACCGGGAAGCCGGCGAGCACGCCGTTCGGCAGCGTTTCCTTGAGACCCTTCTCGACCGCCGGGATGAATTCGCGCGGCACCGTGCCGCCTTTGATCGCGTCGACAAATTCGTAGCCCTTGCCCGCTGCCTGGGGCTCCATCTTGAGCCAGACATGCCCGTACTGGCCGCGGCCGCCCGACTGCTTGATGAACTTGCCCTCGACCTGCACCGTTTTCCTGATCGCTTCGCGGTACGCGACCTGCGGCGCCCCGACGTTGGCCTCGACGCCGAATTCGCGCTTCATGCGGTCGACGAGAATCTCGAGATGGAGTTCGCCCATGCCGGAGATGATCGTCTGACCCGATTCCTCGTCGGTACGCACACGGAACGACGGGTCCTCCTGCGCGAGACGATTGAGCGCAATGCCCATCTTCTCCTGGTCCGCCTTGGTCTTGGGTTCGACGGCGACGTGGATCACGGGCTCGGGGAAGACCATCTTCTCCAGCATGATCACGTGCTCCGGGTCGCACAGCGTGTCGCCCGTCGTCGCTTCCTTCAAGCCCACCGCCGCGGCGATGTCGCCCGCCCGGACTTCCTTGATCTCCTCACGCTGGTTGGCGTGCATCTGCAGGATGCGGCCGATACGTTCCTTGCGCCCCTTGATCGGGTTGT
>JANNKI010000592.1:0-8069 GCA_031396225.1 bacterium
GCCTACGAACGGGAGTTTCTGGATCTGATGGCGGCGCGCGCGGTCGAGCACACCTTCGATCCCGATGTCGCGGAAGACGGTTGCCTGCTGTGTAGCGAGGAGACTCCCCAGCATTGTCATCGTCGTCTGGTGGCTGAGTATCTTCGCGAGCACTGGAAAAACGTCGAGATCGTGCATCTCGTGTGAGGCGCGAGATGGCCTCTCGGCGGGCGGGGTCGCGGCCCCCGAGGCAGGTGAGCCACGTCCGTCAACCTTCGCGGTCAAGCTCCCGGAGGCCCCCAACCCTCGGGCCCGCGACCGCCTCCTCGCCGTGCCCCCCTCTTTCCGCTTGCCGCAAGCCCCCCTGCGCACTAGGCTGCCGCGTCCCGTGAACGCCACCCCGGCCGCTCTGGCCTCGAATCTCGCCTCCGTGCGCGCGAACCTCGCCGCTGCCGAGCGCCGTTCGGGCCGCCCGGCCGGGAGTGTCACGTTGATCGGGGTGGTCAAGACGCTGCCCGCCGAGACGATCGCGGCGGCGGTGGCGCTGGGCCTGGCGGACCTGGGCGAGAACAAGGTCCAGGAGGCCGGGGGTCACCAGCGCACGGTCGCGCGCGACGCGGCCCGCTGGCACATGGTCGGGCACCTGCAGCGCAACAAGGCGGCACGCGCGCTGGAGCTGTTCGACCTGCTGCACGGCGTGGACGACCTGGAGCTGGCCGGGGCGCTGGACCGACGCGCGCAGTCGTGGGGTCGGCGACTTGCGATCTTGATCGAAGTGAACGTGAGTGGCGAAGCGAGCAAATTCGGCGCGGGGCCGGACCACGTGGCGGAACTGGCCGAGCGCGTCGAGGCGCTCCCGGGGTTGGAGTTGCAGGGACTGATGACCGTGGGCGCGCCGGTGGCGCGACCCGAGCAGGCACGGTCGGGCTTCGCCCGACTGCGCGCGTTGCGCGAGCAAGTCGCGCTGCGGCTCGGGCGGCCACTGCCGGAGCTATCCATGGGTATGAGCGGTGACTACGAGATCGCCGCGGAGGAGGGCGCGACGATGGTGCGCGTGGGTACGGCACTGTTCGGCGCGCGATCAGCGCAGGGAGGCGTGTGATGTTCGTGTTGGGGAACCTGATTGGCGCACTGGCCACGGTGCTCGACGTGCTGCTCAATACGCTCGGGATCATCCTGATCGTGAACGCCCTGTTGTCGTGGGTGCGTCCCGATCCGTCAAACCCGATCGTGCGGTTCCTGGACCAGGTCTCGGACGCAGTCTGCGACCCGGTCCGCCGATTGTTCCCCACCGTGGTGGGCGGGCTCGATCTGGCGCCGATGATCGTGATCCTGTTGGTCATGTTCCTGCGCCACTTCGTGGTGAGCTCGCTGCACGAGTTGGCGTTCCGGGTAGGCTAGTGAAGCTGGCGCTGCGGGTGCAGCCGGGCGCACGTCGTTCTGCGCTGCTCGCGCGGCTCGCGAGCGGCGAGTGGAAAGTGGCCGTGTCAGCACCGCCCGCGGAGGGCCAGGCGAACGAGGCGGTGATGGAGTTGGTGAGTGAGCTGCTGGGTGTGAAGCGCCGGCAGCTCACGGTGGCGCGGGGAGCGTCCTCGCGCAGCAAGCTGATCGAGGTCCAAGGCGTGAGCGCGGCCCAGGCGGAAGCCCGGCTCGCGGCGGCGCTGGCGGCTTCGCGCGCAGGGGATCGAGGCGACGCTCGTGGTGAGTGACCTGAAGGTACGGATCAACGAGGCCGCGAACGCGGTGCGCGCCCGCATGCGCGCCGGCGGCGCGCAGGCTCCCGAACTCGGCATCATCCTCGGCACGGGGCTCGGCGACTTCGCGCAGGCGCTCGAGACGCGCGCGGTCGTGCCCTACGCCGACATCCCGCACTTTTCACGATCCACGGTCGAGAGCCACGCGGGCGAACTGCACCTCGGCGGACTGGCCGGACGGCCCGTCGCGGTCATGAGTGGCCGCGTGCACTTCTACGAGGGGTACTCCATGCAGCAGGTGGGGTTCCCCGTGCGCGTGCTGCAAGCGCTCGGCTGCCGCACGCTCATCGTCACCAACGCCTGCGGGGGCATGAATCCCGACATGCCCGCGGGCACGATCGTGGTGACCACCGACCACATCAACTTGATGGGCGACAATCCGCTCATCGGCCCCAATGATGATTCGCTCGGGCCGCGCTTCCCCGACATGAGCGAGCCCTACTCGCGCGCGCTCGTCGCGCTCGCCGAGCGCGTCGCGCTGGAGCAGAAGCAGCCGCTCCAACGCGGCGTGTTCGTGGCCGTGCCGGGGCCAAATCTCGAGACCGCGGCCGAGTACCGCTTCCTGCGCGCGGTGGGTGCTGACGTGGTGGGCATGTCGCTGGTGCCCGAAACAATCGTGGCCGTGCACGGTGGCATGCGCGTGCTGGCCTTCAACGTGGTCACCGACGCGTGCCTGCCCGATGCGCTGCATGCAGTGGACATCGCGGCCGTGCTGGCCGTGGCGGGTCGCGCCGCACCCGCGCTCACGCGCCTCGTCACCGAGGTCGTGCGACGTCTCGACGAAGTGAACGACAGCTCTTCACCGGCGGCGCGCCCCACGCAGGCGCCGGCCGTGCAGTGACACGGGAGGACCCCACGATGGTCATCATCCGCAAGAAGCTCACGGCGAAGCCTGCCCCCCGCACGAAGGCCCTCTTGCTCAGAACGTCGGGCAAGGGAAAGCCCCCCGCCAAACCTGCCAAGCCTGCCAAGCCCTCCAAGCCTGGGGCCAAGTCCATCGTGAAGCCCGTGATCAAGTCCTCCGCCAGGCCCGCCGCCAAGCTTGCCGGCAAGCCTGCCGCCAAGCCCGCGCCGAAGCCGGCGCCGAAGCCAGCGGCGAAGGCAACTGCCAAAGCCGTCCCGGTGCTCAACAAGGGTGCGGCCGCCGCCAACGCGCTGGCCAAGGCGCGCGCCGCCGCGCAGGCCAAGGCCGCGGCCGACGCCAGGCGTCCGCCCAAGCTCGTGCCCGCCACCGCGAACGCCATCCGGCCCGGCGCCGCCAAAGCCACGCCGACCAAGGGCAAGTCCACGCCCAAGCCGCCGGCCGAGGTGCGCCCGCTCGGCGTGCTGCCGCCCGAGTCCATGGCAAGACCCAAGCCCCCGTCCACCGCGCCGCGCATGCTGATCCCGCCCCGTCCACAGCCCGCTCAGGCGCGCCCCAGCGTGCCCAGCCGGGTGGCTGCAAAGGGAGACGAACGCTTGAACGAGGAGGACTACAAGCACTTCGAGAAGCGCCTGCTCGAGGAGCGCGCCCGCATCATGCGCGAGATGGGCCACCTCGAGAGCACGCTGCTCAAGGTGAACCCGCGCGACTCCTCGGGCGACGTGGGCGGCTATTCGTTCCACATGGCCGACGCCGGCACGGACTCCATGGAGCGCGAGATCTCGTTCGACCTCGCGTCCAAGGAGGGCCGCCTGCTGCGCGAGATCGACGACGCCCTTCGCCGCATCTACAACGGCGTGTACGGCGTCTGCGAGACCAGCGGCGTGCCCATCGCGCGCGCACGGTTGGAGGCGCTGCCGTGGGCGCGCTACACGATCCAGGAGCAGGCGAACATCGAGAAGATGCAGCGGGCAGGCCGGCTGGCGAAGGAAGAAGAGTGAAGCGTTCGCGGGCCCTGTTGCTTGGAGTCGCGGCCACCAGCGTGGCGCTGGATCAGTGGACCAAGTACTGGGCCACCACGAATCTCGCGTTCCACGAACCCATCCGGGTGGTGGGCGACCTCGTGCAACTCACCTACACGCGCAACTCCGGCATCGCGTTCGGCATGTTCGCGGGCCAGAGCTTTCCGTTCTACATCTTCTCCATCGTCGCCGCGTTTGCGGTGGTGTGGCTGTGGGTGCGGGATCCGAACCTGCCGCGGGTGCGCCAGTGGTCGCTCGCGCTCATCCTCGGCGGCGCGATCGGCAATCTCATCGACCGCCTGCGCTGGGGCGAGGTCACCGACTTCATCCTGCTGGCGTGGCGGGGTCACGAGTTCCCCGTGTTCAACGTCGCCGACATGTGCGTGACGTGCGGTGTCATCTTGTTCGCGCTGGTCTGGACGCACGAGCCGCGATCCGCGCACGCCGTGCCTGTCGCTGAAGGCGTCGACGTCGCGCCGCAGACGGGTTCCTCGGAGGAAGTCCATGGATCGCAGGTTGGAGCTGGAAGTGCCGGACACGGGGGCGGGAGCCCGCTTGGACCGGTGGCTCGCGACGACCAGGAACGCAGGCCTGTCGCGTAACCGGCTCCAGAAGCTGATCGACGAGGGACGCGTGCTGGTGAATGGGCGAGCGGGCAAGTCCTCGCTCAAGCTCAAGGCGGGCGACATGGTCGTCTTGAGCGTGCCGCCCCGGCGAGCCACGCAGCTCGTGGCCGAGGACCAGCCACTCGTGGTGGTGCACGAGGACGATGCGCTTCTCGTGCTCGACAAGCCCGCCGGCCAGGTGGTGCATCCGGGTGCGGGAGTGCAGAGCGGCACGCTCGTGAACGCGCTGCTCCACCACGCGCCGGGCATCGCCACGGTGGGGGGTGAGGGTCGGCCCGGCATCGTGCACCGGCTGGACCGCGACACCAGCGGCCTGCTGGTGGTCGCCAAGACCGAAGACGCCTACCTGTCGCTGGTCGAAGCACTCCGCCTGCGCACCGTTCGGCGCACCTACCTGGCCATCGTCTGGGGGGATCCCGGCCCTTCGGAGGGCATCATCGACCTGCCCATCGGGCGCGACTCCAAGGACCGCAGGCGCATGGCGGTGGTGCGGGGAACGGGGGGGAAGGTGGCCCGCACCCGGTGGCGTGTCCTCGAGCGCTACGGGCTCGCCAGCTTGGTCGAAGCGAGGCTCGAAACGGGCCGGACGCACCAGATCCGAGTGCATCTGCTCGCGGTCCGCCATGCCGTGGTGGGTGATCCGGTCTATGGGGGCCGCATCAAAAAGATGTTGAGCCTCCGGCAATCCGAGCGTAGCCTCGCTGATACTCTGCTGCGCCTGCTCCGGCGGCAGGCATTACATGCCGCCGAGCTGGAGTTCGTCCATCCCGTCACGGGAGACGTCCTCCGGTTCCGATCCGAACCGCCGTTGGACTTCCGCGAGGCGCTGGACCGCCTCCGTGCGTTCGCGGCTCCGCACCCATCCTGAGCCCGCCCGCGCATGTCGGAAGCCCCCGTTCCCGAGATCATCACGCTTCGGCTCCCCAGCCGGCTCGAACTCCTGGCGGTGCTCGACCGGGTGGCGCTTACCGTGTGTGAGCGCATGGAGTTCGACGAGGACACCAGCTCGCAGGTGAGCATGTCGGTCATCGAGGCGGGCACCAACGCCGTCCAGCACGGCCACAAGCGGGACGCGACCAAATTCTTCGAGGTGGAGTTCCGGCTGTTTCCGGACCGGCTCGAAGTGGATATCCGCGATCAGGGCGCGGGGTTCGACCCCGGCCACCTGGTCCCCGACGTGACCACTCCCGAGCACCTGCTCGACATGCGCGGGCGCGGTATCTTCATCATGAAGTCGTGCTGCGACGAGGTGGACTTCGACTTCGGCAAGAACGGTACGGTCTGCCGGCTCGTGAAGCACCGCGCGGCCGCGCGGCGTGCCGCGGACGCCTGACGGAGACTCTTGCCGCGCATCCTCGCCGTTGACTGGGGTGAACGCCGCATCGGCCTGGCGGTGAGCGACCCGCTGGGCATACTGGCTATCGGCCTGCCCACGCTGGAGATACGCGGAGAGGCGGAGGCCGTGGCCCGGGTGGCCGATACTATTCGGGAGGTCCAAGCCGACTCGGTCGTGGTTGGCCTGCCGCTCACGCTGGCCGGGGCCCGCGGCAAGTCCGCGCTGGCCGCGGAACGCTTTGCCGAAGCTTTGCGCAAGGCCTGCGAAGTGGAGGTAAGTCTTTACGACGAAAGGCTCACGTCGGCTATCGCCCAGCGAAGGATGCACGAGCGGGGCGAGAAGTCTCGTGGCCGCAAGGGTAAGCTGGACGAGGGTGCCGCCATGGCCCTGCTGGAGGGCTGGCTGGCCAAGCTCAAGTACGCACGCGGGGAGGAAGCATCGGAGTGACCGGGGGACGCAAGGACAAGGACATACGCGGGCCGGTCCGTCGCGCGGCCGACGCCCGCGGCAGCCGGCAGACGCAACGGGCCTTCCGCCCGCTGCGCTGGGCGTGGTTGCTGCTGCTCGTGGCACTGCTCGCGCCCGCCTACGACCTGTTCTTCCCGGCCGGTTACCGGCCGCCTCGCGGCGAGCGCCGCACCGTGGTCATCGAGCGCGGCCAGTCGTTGCACGAGATCGCCCGCGAACTGCAGCGCGTCGGCGTGATCCGAAGCCAGGTCGGCTTCCTGGTGCTCGCGCGCGCCATGCGCCTGGACCGGAGCGTCAAGGCTGGCCAGTACTCGTTCCGCATGGGCATCACCGTGCCCGCACTGCTGCGCGCGCTGGACCGCGGCATGTACGGCTTGAACCTCATCACGATCCCCGAGGGCCTGATGGTCAGCGAGACGGCCCGGTTGATCGAGCGCCATGTGGGCATTCGGGCGGCCGCGCTTGACTCGCTGGCTCGCGACGAGATGCTGCTCGACTCGCTGGAGATCGGCGCGCCGTCACTCGAAGGCTGGTTGGCCCCCGACTCCTACGAGTGGCTACCCGGCACGAGTCCCGAAGTCGTCCTGCGCACCATGGTGGCGCGCACGCGCGAGCGCGTGCAGCGCGCCACCGCGGGCTACGATTCGCTGCCGCTCGGAATGAACGCGCACGAGGTGCTGACATTGGCGAGCATCGTGGAATCCGAATCACGCGCGCGCGAGGAGCGGCCGCGCATCGCGCGCGTGTACCTGAACCGGCTGGACCGCGGCATGATGCTGCAGGCCGATCCCACCGTGGGCTATGCGCTCGGCCGCGGCCCGCGCTCGCGGCTCACGTTCAAGGACCTGCGCGTGGTGTCGCCCTACAACACCTATCGCCACGAGGGCCTGCCGCCCGGACCCATCTGCAGCCCCGGCGCGGCCGCGATCGAGGCGGTCATGAACGCCACGCCGGGAGTGAAGGACCTCTATTTCGTGGCGCGCGGCCAGGGCCGGCACATCTTCGCGCCCACCTACGAGCAACACCTGGCGAACATCGCGTACGTGCGTGGCAAGCGTGCGGCCGCGGCACGCGCCGACGACGACGATGTGATCGGAGCGGATGCCGATTCGGGCGTGACCCGCGCGCGCGCCACTCCCGTGGCCGGTTCGCCCGCTCCGGCCACTGGCGCGCCGCTCAAGGGCACGCTGTTGATTCCGCGCGCCACCATCAAGGCCGCGGGCAGCACGCCGCTCACGCCCACGTTGGTGAAGCCGGTGCGCACGCAGGCGCCGCCCGCGGCGTCCGACAGCGCACGCCCCGCGCCGACGCGGGTGAGCACCTCGGGCACCGGCGAGCGCGCCACCACCACGACCACCACCGCCACCAGATCGTCCGCCGCCAAGGTCGCCAAGCCGGTCGCCAAGCCTGCCGCCGCCGACACGGGCAGGGCCCGCGCGAAGCGCCTGGCCGCCAAGCAGGCGGCCGCCGATTCCGCCAGGCGACAACGGTAGGCAACAGAAAGCCCCCGAGCGAAGCTCTCGGAGGTCTGGCCGGCTCGCCCTGCCTTCGGGCGCGTGAACCCAGTATGTGTCGGTTCCGCCCAACTGCCTAGGCCCCCTCCGAAGATTTATTCGGAGCCGGGGCGCCGGTGCCCACGAGCCCAGTATCCGGCGTGGCGGGCCCGCCCCCGACTCGGTACGATGACGGCACTCATGAGCGACCCCAGCGTCTCCCAGCCGTCGCTGCTCGACATCCGCGACCCCGCCGCTCGCCCGCACGCCACCATGGGCTGGCGCGAGCGCCTGGAACTGCTTCGCGCCGAGCTGGCCCGCCACGCTCGCGTGGTGGTGGCCTACTCGGGCGGCGTGGACTCGAGCGTGCTGCTCGCCGTGGCGCATGAACAGCTGGGCGCGCGTGCCCTGGGCGTGATCGGCGTGTCCGACAGCTACGCCTCGAGTGAGCTGCGACTGGCGCTCGAGCAGGCAGCGCGGCTGGGCGCCAGGGTCGAGAGCGCGACGACCGGCGAGCTGGCCGACCCCG
>JANNKI010000619.1:0-2402 GCA_031396225.1 bacterium
GGTCGCGTTCTCGACCAGCCCGGTGGCACGCTGGTGCCGCTCGAAGGCGTGGCCAGCATGCTCATCGAGGACTCGGCCCCCACGAACCTCACCCCGAACGAGTGCCAGCCGCCGATCCCGTACCGGTTCAGCGCGGGTCCCATGTACCACGGCGATATCACGCTCCAGGGCGGCACGTTCAGCGGCCGTTTCGTGGTGCCGCTGGACGCGCTCACCGGCGTGGACGGTCGGGTGCGCGCCTATGTGGTTGGCCGACCGAACCCCGCGGCGGGCGAGACGGACGGCGTGGGGGACTTGCCGCTCGAGGTCGTGCCCGGGGTTCCGCCCGCCGGCGACGACGAGGGTCCGCGCATCACGCTGTCGTTCGTGGGCGGCTCCACGAACGTGCGCCCCGACGCCACGCTGCAGATCCACCTCTTCGACCAGAACGGCATCATGACGACGGGGCATGCGCCGCAGAACTCCATCGTGGTCACGCTCGACGGCAACACCACCACGCGCACCGACGTCACCTCGACGTTCCGCTATGCCGCCGACTCGTACCAGTCGGGCACCGCCAGTTTCCAGCTGCCGGGGCTTGCAGCGGGATCGCACAGCGTGCGCGTCTCCGCCGCCGACAACTTCGCCACCGGCATCGACGCCGTGCGGCACCGTAGCTCGGCGACGCTCGACTTCCAGGTGGTGGACACGCCGCCGCTCCGCGTGACGCGAACGTTCCTGTTCCCCAATCCGGTCCGCTCGCTCGGGCGGGGGTCGGGGGGCGTGTTCGTGGTGGACGCGCCGGGCGACTCCATCAACACGCTCATTCGCGTCTACACGGTGAGCGGCAAGCTGGTCCGCCTGATCCGCCAGTTCGGCGGCATCGGCCAGGTTCAGGTGGCGTGGGACGGCCGCGACGACGAGGGTGATCCGCTCGCGCAGGGCACCTATCTCTATAAGGTGTACGTGAGTGCCCGGGAGTCTGACGGCACGAGCAGCGCGCGCCAGAAAGCCACCGCCGAGGGCCGCTTCGTCGTCTTGAGTCCCTGATCGAGGGGCCACTTTTCCCGGGAAACGGGTTACTGGAACCGGAGTGCTCAGTCCGGTGTAGTATCCCCGGCCAATCCCATGCCCGAACACCTCGGGTCCCACCCAATAGGAGCCTTCCCATGCGTCTGTCGACCACCATCGTTCTGGGCTGTGCGCTGGGCCTCTCGCTCGCGACCACGGCCTTCGCGCAGGGCACCGGTCGTTCGCTCGATATCCAGCCGGGCGCCCGCCAGAACGGGATGGGGGCGACCGGCGTCGCCATCGCCGATGACGCCACCGGCGTGACCTGGTGGAATCCGGCGGGCCTGGGCTTCGTCAACAAGTCGGCCGTTGACCTCACTTACGCCCTGCTGGTCCCGGGACTGGCGACCGACGTGAATTACAACTACCTCACGTTCGTGAAGCCCACGGCGGGCTGGGGCGCGTTCGGCATCGGGCTGGTATTCCTGTCCTACGGCACCAGCGAGGGCACCGACCCGTTCGGCAATCCGACCGGCACGTTCACCTCGAACGAGGTGTCGCCGGCCATCTCCTACGGCACCAAGCTGCTCCCCGACTTCTCGGTGGGCGCTTCGCTCAAGTACATTCGCATCCAGCTCGCGCCGCAGTCGCTTTCGGGCGTCGGCGCCACGTTCGGACTGGACCTGGCGGCGCTCTATCGCATCCAGGCCGCGCGCTTGAACCTGGGCGTGAACGTCCAGAACCTCGGCCCCAGCGTCACGTTCATCAACGAGGACGAGCGCAGCCCGTTGTCGCGCAACATCAAGGCGGGACTCGCGTGGGAGGCCTACGAGAAGGAGGGCTTCCGGTTCCTGGTCGCGGGCGACTTCGACCAGTCGCTGGTCACGGACGCGTTCTGGCAGTTGCACGGTGGGGTGGAGCTGCGGTACACGGATCAGATCGCGGGTCGCGTGGGGTATTACCATGACCCACTCGGCCAGCTCGAAGGACTCACCTACGGACTGGGACTGGGCTGGAAGGGCCTGTCGCTGGACTTTGGCAGCATCCCGCAGGCGAAGGACTCCGGACTCCCCAATGTCAGCAAGATCACCCTGGGCTACCGCTTCTGACGCTCGCGTGAACCTCCGCCGGTACACCATCCTCCTCGCAGTCTGCTTCGCACTCCCGGCCGCACCGATGTCCTCCGCCCGTGCGGCCGAGACACGCTCCCTGGTCGTGCGCCCGGTCGCCTCACCCGAGGCCATGCTCGAGAGCGAACGGCGCGGGCTGCCCTCGCGGGCCGTGGCGCTCCGAGCCGACGAGCGCGCCGCGTTGAATGCGCGCTTCGAGCGCCGGCGTGCGTTCCACGCTCATGAAGCAGCGCTGCACGCGGCCGCATTCCGCGTGGGGCCCTCGCTACATTCGTCGCGCCG
>JANNKI010000641.1:0-1847 GCA_031396225.1 bacterium
GCTCCCGCCGAGTTGTACCGGTTCGTTATGTCCGAAGGGATAGGCCATGCCGATCTGGTTAGGGCTTGGGCGGACAATTGCGGACGCCCTTGCCCTCGCCCCGAGCGCTCCCTAGACTCTATGGTCTCATGTCCATTCCCCGCCGGCACAGGTCGTCCGCTGCAATCCGCCTCCTCGCCCCCCTGCTCGTCCTCGTCCCCCTGCTGGAGCTCGCCAGCCCACGCCCGGCCGCCGCGGCCGTGCGCGTGGTGGCCAGCGACCCGCGCGGTGTCACGCTCCAGGTCACGGTGGGCGCCTGGTCGCTCTCGGCCCCCGATGCCGACGGTCGCGTGCGCGTGACCGGTCTTGCGGACGCGCACGTCATGGCCCTCCCCGGGCGCGCCATGCTGCCGGCCTGGAGCGCCACGCTGGCCTTGCCGCCGGACGCTCGGCCCACGGTGCGCGTGCTCTCGTCCACCGGCGAACAGGCGAGGAGCGGGGCGCGGTTGGTCATCGCGGGGCGTCCGGTCTTCCGCGAGGATCCCGCGAGCCGCATGGGCCCCCAGCCGGCGATGGAACCGGTGGCGGCCATCGCCGACGGCCCGTGGCCCGCGGCATCGGTGGAGATGGCGACACCGTTCGGATTCCGGGGCCGGCGCATGGTGTCGCTGGAACTGCGCCCGTTCCGCTACGACGAGGGCCTCGCACGCGTGTCCTCGCCGCTCTCGCTCACGGTGCGCGTGGACTTCAATCGCCCGGCGGGCTCCTCCGCGCTGGCTTCAGGCTTAGGCGCGAGCGACCGCCACGTGGACGCCGCACTCGAGACCAGCGTGTTGAACTGGGAGCAGGCGCGTGGTTGGCGAGTGCCGCCTTCGGCGGGTCCGGATGCCGGTTCGCTGTTCGCGCCACGGCCCGCCGGCGGCGCGCAGGTGCTGGCGTTCGAGGACGACCAGCCCGAGGTGCGCGTGAAACTCGACGAGACCGGGCTTTACTGGTTGAGCTACGACAACCTCGCGGCCAACGGCTACCCGGCGGCCGTCGCGGTCTCGGAAGTCAGCGTGCACCGTCACGAATTCCTCGAAGGCGCGGTGCCGCCCTACGGCACCATCGACCTGCCGTGCGAGGTGCAGGACGCCAACCAGAACAACGTGTTCGACAGCGGCGACGGCATCTGGCTGTGGGTGCGCAACTGGGCCGAGCGCTCGAACGCCACCAACATCCGTCGCTTCTGGGGCGATGCCGAAGTGGTGTTCGTGACGCGTAAGGCCTCGGGCGGTCTGCGCGTGGCGCAGCGCGCGGGCTGGAACAACGTGGCCGGACTCACGCCGCTCGCCAGCTACCCGTTCAAGCGCCACTACGAGCGCGATGCCGCGTCCATGATGCCGTTCGTGACCACGCCGACCGACACGAACATCGGCCTGTGGCAGTGGACCGCGTTCGCGCTCTACTACAGCCGGCCCGACACCATCCGCGTCGAGACCAATGACCTGGACGACACCCGGAACGTGAGCGTGACGTCCCGCTGGGTGGGGCGCCGATTCGACTTCCACATCATGTGGGCGGCGTTCCGGAATGGGAACAACCAGGTCAGCACGTTCCTCGACTCGGATGGTGTCGGGCCGGCTGTAGTAGAGCGCGAACGGGGTCCACTGCCATAAGCCGATGTTCGTGTCGGTCGGCGTGGCGCGGGCGGCTTCCATCACGTCGACCTCTCCGAAGCGCTCAACATCTTCATGCGCGACCTGGGCGGGCTCGGCGGCCTGGGCGGATTCGGAGATCTTTTTGGCGGCGGTGGAGGCGGGCGAGGAAGCGGGCCACGCGGTGGATCCGACATCAAGCTCACCATGCAGATGTCGCTCGCCGAGGTC
>JANNKI010000651.1:0-2865 GCA_031396225.1 bacterium
CCCCGGCTCGCGTGGTCCGTGCGCGATCACGCGCACCAGACGACCAGCGGCGTCATGCACCGTGACACGCACGCTGGCCGCGTGCGCGAGCGTGAATCGCAACAGCATCGAGCCGCGCGTGGGATTGGGCCACGGCGGCCACAGGGCCATCGCCGGCGCTTCGTCCGCGGGCACACCGAGCACCGCCGTGTCGGGCAACGCCATCCGCAGCCAGCTGGCGATGGAGGGGATCCGCACACCACTCGAGTCGCGGAGCACGAACAGCATGTAGTCGCCGGGCGGCGCAAGGTTCGGCGAGGCCGGCATCGTGAGATGCAGCGAATCTCCCACGTTCGTGAGCATCAACGGCACGCGGCGCTGCTCGAAGTTGGGGTCGTGCGTACTCGCCGAGGGTTTGACCAGGCACGCCTCCACGATCGCGCCGGCGTCGGCCGTGAGCTCGGTGCCCACCACGAGCGTCTGGCCGTACCCACTCGCGAATGGCACGCCCTGGAGCACGCTCTGGCGGACGTAGGCGCCGCTCGCATCGAAGAGATAGGGCGGCTCGAACACGCAGCCCTTGAACGGGTCGGCGCCCGGCGAGGAGCCACCGGTGGTGAACACCCGCCCGTCGGGCAGGAGCAAGGCCGTGCTGTGATATCCACGCAACACCGGTTCGGGGTCGAGCACCGTGGAGTCCGCCCAGCCGAGCGCCTCGCTCCAGAGCTGTGGTACGCGCTGGCCCACGGCGTCGCCCGCGTCCCGCAGGCCGCCCGTCACCAGCACCTGTCCGGTCGGGAGCACGGTGGCTCGGTGGAGGATGCGCGTGCGCATCTGGCCGGTCGTCCAGTTCGACCAGCCGCTGGTCTGGTCGTTGGCGTCAAACGCGATCACGTCGGTAAGACGCGAACGGGAGTTCCCACCACTGCGCATGATCCGGCCGGGCGCGTAGTGCACCACCTGGCTGGCGCTACCGCCCGGAATACCGCCCGGAACGGGCGTCCAGGCGGCGCTGGCGAGGTCGAGCATGGCGGTATTGGACCCCAGCCCATGGAAGACGTGTCCGCCCGGCAGCACGAACATGGGCGGGTAGAAGTAGACGAAACGTCGAGCGCTGGCCGGAAGCTCCGTGGCGACACCCGGCAAGCCATCGGTGCTGCCGTTCGGATCGTGGATCTCGAAGCGACGCGAGGTGACGAACTGGTCCTCGACCACGAGCGAGTGGCCGGCCCGCGGGCCTGGGCTCATGCTGGACGGCGGGTCCAGCACCCACGCGAGCTGAGTCGGCTCGAAGAACAGGTTCAGGAACCGAAGCCGCCACACCCGGTCATCGAGCGAGCCGTCGGCGAGCTCGCCGCCCGAGATCGTGAGGTAGTCATCGCCGCCCAGCAGCGCGGCATGGTCGGCGCGCGCGGGCGGGAAAGTGCCGCCTGATGCGAATGTCGGTGTGCGCCAACTCTCGCTGTCGAGGCGGAACTCGTGTACGTCGTTTCGCATGCCCGACGGTGACCGACCTGCGAACAACCACACGCGTCGGTAGGCCACGGTGCCGAGCGTCGCGCTGTGCCCCTCGCGCGGCTGCCCGCTCGAGGGGAGCCTTCGCCAGGTCGGCGTGGTGCCGAGCGAGAGTTCCCAGCAGTCGTCCGTCGCGAATCCCGCGGCATCGCGTCCGCCGAACACCAACATGCGCGTGAGACTGGCGTCGTACACGGCCTGACGCCCCCAGCGCGCCGAGGGGGCCCCGTGCACGGGGTCGGGCGCGGGCGTCCACCGCAGCCACATCGGCTGGGCGCCGAGCGGAACGGCCACTGGCAACACCCAGACGTCGCCGAGCGCACCCGCGGCCCCTCGGCCGCCGAAGACGACCATGCGGCGATCGCCCGTGAGGATCGCGCTGTGCGACCAACGTCCCGAGGGTCGGCCAGCCACGGCGTCGGGCTGCGTGGCGAGCGTGTCCCACGCCCACATCACCTCGCGAGTCAGGTCCTCATCGCGCCGGGTCAAGCGCCAGACGCGGTCGTTCACGAACTCGGGCAGCGTCGGAGAAGTGGCGTCGTGGCCGCCGAACACCAGCATGCGATGGCCGCCGCCGGGATCGTCCACCGCGCTATGGTGCTCGAGTGGCGGTGGGCGCCGAGGCGTGTCCCAGCCATCCTCGGTGCTGTCCCGCCACTCCGGCGCCAGCTTGAGCGCGAGCCGCAACAGGTCGCCGCGCACCTCGCGTTCGAGCGGTGCTCCCGGTCGCGGCGAACGACCGCCGAAGCCGACCGCATAGATGTAGCGCATGCCGCCCGAGACCAGCACGCGACCGTCGGGCAACGCGGTGAGCGAGGGCTCGTAGCGTCCCACCAACAGTCGCGCCGCCTGGCTCGAAGCGCGCGTGACGGGGTCGAAGACCACCGAGCGCGAGGACCCGTCGTGGTGGTATCGCACCAGACCCCCGAGCGTGAGCAACCGTCCGTCGGCCAGCGGTGTGAACCCGCACTCGTAGAAGTTGTCGGGCGTGGGATTCGTCCAGCGCGCTGGGAAAACCGTGAGGGAGTCGAACGGCCCCGGCTGGTAGTCCCAGGTGCGCACGTTGAAGCCGTCGAACCCGGACCACCACGTGACGCGCCAGCGATCGTCGGCACCGCGCAGGAGCGCGGAGTGGATGCCGACGCCCTGCAGGTCGAACGGCGGACCCCAGCGTCCCGTCACGTGCGGTTGGGCGCGGCCGGGCAGCGGCGCCAGCAGCAGCGCGCAGACGAGGAGGAGTGGGGCGCGTGGAGTTCGCATGGGGGTCCTCGGGTGCGGAATCGCCGTCTTGACGACCAAGGGGATTCGACCATGGTGCCGCGCAACGGGTCAACGAGAGAATGCAGCTGATCGCGATGGCGCATGCGCTCA
>JANNKI010000001.1:0-2529 GCA_031396225.1 bacterium
CATCGTAGGGACTCTCGCCGGTCTCGCGCGCGAACGGCTCGAGCACGGCGCGCGTCTCGGCCTCGATCTCGGCCTCGGTCGGCATGGGCCTCGTCGCGAGGCCCCTGGCGTAAGCCGCAGCACCCGCGCCGGCGCGACGGCCGAACACGAGCAGGTCCGAGAGCGAATTGCCGCCCAGGCGGTTGGCGCCGTGCAGGCCGGCCGCGGCCTCACCCGCGGCGAACAGACCGGGCACCGTGGCCGCCGCCGTGTCGGGGTCCACACGCAGGCCGCCCATCATGTAGTGCGTCGTCGGGCCCACCTCCATGGGCTGCCGGGTGATGTCCACGTCGGCCAGCTCCATGAACTGGTGGTACATGGACGGCAGCTTGCGCTTCACGCGGTCGGCGGGCAGGTAGCTGATGTCGAGGAACGCGCCGCCGTGCGGCGTGCCACGGCCCTCTCTCACCTCCGTGTAGATGGCGCGCGCGACGTTGTCGCGCGTGCTCAGTTCCGGGGGGCGGCGCGCCGTGGACTGCTTGCCGGCGACGGTGGCCTCCAGCCACTGGCGCGCTTCGTCGTCATTCTCGGCGTACTCGTGCCGACGGGCATCGGGCAGGTACTTCCACATGAACCGCTCGCCCTTGCTGTTCCTGAGGATGCCGCCCTCGCCGCGCACGCCCTCGGTGACGAGCAGGCCCATCACGCCCGGCGGCCAGACCATGCCGGTCGGGTGGAACTGCAAGAACTCCATGTCGATCAGCTCGGCGCCGGCTTCGTAGGCCAGCGCCAGGCCGTCACCCGTGTACTCCCAGGAGTTCGACGTGATGCGATAGGCCTTGCCCACGCCGCCCGTGGCGATCACCACGGACTTGGCGCGGAACACGACGAACCGCCCCGATTCGCGCCAGTAACCGAGCGCGCCGGCGATGCGGTCGCCGTCTCTCAGGAGCCGCGTCACGGTGCACTCCATGTACACGTCCAGGCCGGCGTGCACGCCGCGATCCTGGAGCGTGCGGATCATCTCGAGCCCGGTGCGGTCGCCCACGTGCGCAAGGCGCTTCCAGGTATGGCCGCCGAACGCTCGCTGGAGAATGCGCCCATCGGGCGTGCGATCGAACAACGCGCCCCAGTGCTCCAGCTCGCGCACGCGATCGGGTGCTTCCTGCGCGTGCAACTGCGCCATGCGCCAGTGATTCAGGAACGAGCCGCCCTTCATGGTGTCCATGAAGTGCGTCTGCCAGCTGTCTTGCGGATCGAGGTGCCCGAGTGCGGCGGCCACGCCGCCCTCGGCCATGACGGTGTGCGCCTTGCCGAGCAGGGACTTGCACACGAGGCCCACGGATACGCCAGCGGCCGAGGCCTCGATGGCCGCGCGCAGTCCGGCGCCGCCGGCGCCGATGACGAGCACGTCGTGCTCGTGTGTCTCGTAGCGTTCGCTCACATGAGCCTCAGGTCCTGGATCACGCCAAGCGAGCACAGCCGCACGTACAGGTCGGCCGAGCACACCGCGAACAGGCTCCACCACGCCCACGCCATGTGGTGCGCATTGAGCCAACTCGATGTCTCCCACGCCTTGTGGCGCGGCCCGCCGGCGGCCAGGCAGGAGAAGCAGTCGTTGCGGCCGCCGATGAGGTGGCGGAGGGAGTGGCAGGAGAACGTGTACATCGTGAGCAGGGAGTTACTCGCCACCAGCACGAGCGAGCCCACGCCGATGCCGAACCGGCCGTCGAAGATGAACCCTTTCACGATGTCCACCCACAGGAAGAACAGGATGGGGATCGCGAGGTAGATGAGATAGCGGTGAATATTCTGAAGCACGAACGGAAAGCTAGCCTCGCCGGTGTAGCCGCTGCCGCGCGGCTCGCCCACGGCGCAGGCCACGGGATCGGCGAAGAATGCGCGGTAGTAGGCCTTGCGATAGTAGTAGCAGGTGCCGCGAAAGCCGAGCGGCGCGCCCAGCACCAACAGCGCGGGCGAGAACGGCCACCAGTCAGGTTTCAGGAGCGGCGAGTAGAACGGCGAGAGGTAGTTGCCGAACTCGTAGTGGTTGCCCTGGAACGCGGCCCACGTGGCGTAGCCGCCCATCACCAGCAGCATGAGCCCCTGTAATAGCGGCTCCACCCACCATCCGTCGGTGCGCTCGGTGACGCCAAAGCCTTCGCCCAGGCCCCGGCCGCGGTCGCCACCCGGCGGAGCTCCCAGTCCCCGTGTCGGCGGCGCCATGGCGGCGCTGCCTCCCGCCGTTCCGCTGCTCAGGCTGCGCGTTCCGCGCGCTCCCTCGGCGCCTGGCGACATCGTGTCCCTCCGGTGGATCGACCGCGGCGCGATCACGCCGCGCAGGCCTCGTACCATGATCACGCGCAGGATGTCCGGCGACCCTAGCACCGGCCGCGGGGGAATCGGAAGCACTAGTTTGGGCTCCGCGCGCACGCCGGCCGCCGGCTGCGCCGGATGAGGGACTGTGGCAAAGTCGGCGCATGGAACGACTCGCGTCCCTCGCCATCGATCCCGATATCCGCCGGGCGCGCACGCTGCCCGCGTGGGTGT
>JANNKI010000005.1:0-3950 GCA_031396225.1 bacterium
CCGCGGCGCTCGCGTCGGTAGCAGCGAGGCCATGGGTGTCCCAGTGCTTATTCGAGAGCGGGTGCATGTCCACCCAAAAATCATGCGTTTCACGGTTCAGCGAACCAATCGCGGTGGACGCGGAAAAGGTCTTATACACGACGGCTCGCGGCTGCGACAGCCCGGGCCCGATGAGGGGCTCGACATCGCCGCCGCAAAGTGGCCCCATGCGCGAACGGTCCGAGCCCTCGATCGGAAGCCAGTTCCCGCGCCGTCCAAACCGCCGAAGCGTCCAGCTTGGCGGCAACGTTCAGTCCCCCATTGAATTGGCGTTACTGCCCCAACCACGAGGCTAAAGCGAGGGCGAAGTCGCCGGAATCGCAGAATCCCTTCGGCGATTCGTGTGAGACGACCTATAGTCGCGGGCAGCGTTGTGTCGCTGCGGTGCGGACCTCGTCCGCCGAGAATCCAGCGACTCGTGTAGATGCTCGTCCGGATGAAGGAGGGTCCCCCATGAGTACATTTGCTAAGCGTTTGTTCACGTCGGGACTTCTGTTGGCGTTCGTCGCCGCGATCACGATCGGAGTGGGCACGTCCGCGAGAGCTGCCGTGATCTACTACCACGCCAATCTCGATGGACCGAGCGAGTCGCCGCCGGTGGCGTCGACGGGCTTCGGTTTCGCCCAGGTCGTCGTGGACGATGTCGCCCACACGATGCGCGTCAGCGCCTACTTCACCGGATTGACGGGCACGACGACTGCGTCGCACATCCACGGACCGACCGCGGTCGCCGGAGCAGGCACGGCGTCCGTGGCGACGACCACGCCGTCGTTCGTCGGATTCCCGCTGGGTGTCACGGCTGGGACTTTCGACAACACCCTCGACCTGACGCTGGCCGGGAGCTACCGCGCCGGGTTCATCACGTCGAATGGCGGAACGGTCGCGGGTGCGGAGGCGGCCCTGCTGCTGGCGCTCGCTCAGGGCAAGGCGTACTTCAACATTCACAGCTCGTTCGCACCGGGCGGCGAGATCCGCGGGTTCTTTGAGGCCTTCGACCCGACGCCCACCAGGTCGTCCACGTGGGGGCGGGTGAAGTCGCTCTACAAGTAGAGCTGGCGTTCTCGGGCGGCCGGCTGAGCTTGCTCAGTCGGCCGCTTTCGGTTTCGGATCGCCCATCGTAGTGCTCAGTCGTCCTGGTGCATCCGCTTGAGATGCGCCTTCCAACGGGGATCCGCGTGCAGGCCGCGGAACAGGCTCTCCGTCCTGGCGAACGGCAGACCGCCATCGCGCTCCGCGAATGCTCGGTCCAACCAGTCGAACGCGGCGTCGGCGTGACCCATGGCGGCGTGGGCCGCGGCGATCTGGTAAGCGGAGTCCACCGCGTGATGCTGTTCCAGCTCGCGAAGCGCCGCTTGCGCCTGCTCCGCTCGGCCCGCCGAGTGACTCGCCACGGCCACGGCGAGCAGGCGCGCCCATGGCGCGGGTTCCAACTCGGCTTCGACGAGCGCTTCATTCAGTCGTCCCTGTTCTCGATGAAGCGCGGAGAGCATCAGGTGCGAGACGATGCGCTGTGGCGAGAGCTCCAGCGACTTGCGGATCGCGGCCTCGGCCTCGCCCAGCAGTCCCGCGGCGCGACAGGCGAAGCCGAAGCGTCCGTAGCAGGTGGAACTCAGCGGGTCCAGCTCCACCGCGCTCCGGCTGAGCCGCACGGCGTCGTCGGTCCGGCCCCGGTGCGAGGCCGCCACACTCGCACCGATCAGCACCTCGGCACTCATCGGGGCCAGATCCAGCGCGCGACCATAGCAGGCCTCCGCGGCCTGCCAGTCCCAGTCGAACGACGTCAGGATGCGCCCCTGCATCGCGTGGGCTTCGGCGAGGTTTGGCGCCAGGGCCAGTGCGCGCGCGACCGCTTCGCGAGCCTGTGCGTAGCCGTCTTCAAGCGGTCCCCAGCCGTAGCCCGCGACGTTCGTGTGCGCATGCGCCAAGTGCACCCACGCCAGGGCCTGCGCGGGGTCCAGCTGCAGCGAGCGCTTGAGCAGCGCGATCCCGGTGTGCGTGTCCTCGGCCGTGAGGCGGTCGATCAGGTGACGACCCTGCAGGTAGAGCCGGTGCGCCTCGGGGTTCTCGGCGCGCTCCCGGGCGGCGGCGGCCACCTCGGCCTTCACTTCGCCACTGCCCTTCGAGTCGGGTGCTTCGCCCAAAAGCGCGGTACGCAGCTCCTTCACCACCGACTGGGCGATGTCGTCCTGCACGGCGAAGACGTCCTCGAGCGTGCGGTCGTAGCTCTCGGACCAGAGCGGATAGCCGTCGGCGACCTTCACGAGCTGCACCGCGATCCGCACCCGGTTGCCCGACTTCCGTACGCTGCCCTCAAGGACGCAGTCCACGTTGAGCGCTCGTCCCACTTCCTCGATCGTCACGGACTTGCCCTTGAACGTGGACGACGACGTGCGCGCGGCCACGCGCAAGCCACGGATACGGGCCAGGACGCTCAACAGCTCGTCGGCCAGTCCGTCCGAGAAGTACTCGTCCGCCTCGTCGCGGCTGCGATTGACGAAAGGGAGCACCGCGATCGAGGCCGCGTGCTGCGGTGCGCCGGCCGAACTCTGCGCGCCCTTCCCTGCCGCGGTCGGACTCGAGCCCGAGAGGGCGCTCGCCGTGCTCGGCGGCGTGCCGTGCGCGCGCTCGGCCTCGCGGCTCAGGTAGCGCAACTCGTTGTGCACGTCGCGCGCCGTCTGGAACCGGTCCTGCGGGCGTTTTTCGAGACAGCGAGCGACGATGCGCTCGAGGTCGCGCGGCAGGTCGCCGCGCGCGCTGGCCAGCGGCGCCGGCGCGTCACGCAGGATGGACGACGTCACGTCGGCGATCGTCTCGCCCCCGAATGGCCGCCGTCCGCACGCCAGCTCGTGCAACAGGATTCCGAGTGAGAAGAGGTCCGTGCGCGCATCCACCGCCTCGCCCCGGAGCTGCTCCGGCGCCATGTAGTGTGCCGTGCCCACCACCGTCCCGACGGCGGAGACGGGGGACTCCATGGTCATCGCCTGCGTGAGCTGCGGGTCGGATTCAGCGTGTGCGAGCTTGGCGAGGCCAAAGTCCAGCACCTTCACGCGGCCCTCGCGCGTGACCATGACGTTCGCGGGCTTCAGGTCGCGGTGCACGACGCCCTTCTCGTGTGCCGCCACGAGCGCGTCGGCAAGTGGGATCACCAGCTCCAGCACGCGCGCGAGAGGCAGCCCCGCAGGCGTCACGAGCGCGGCAAGACTCTGGCCGTCCACCAGCTCCATGGTGAGGAAGCGAGTGCCGCCGGTGTCCTCGATCGAGTAGAGCGTGACGATGTTGGGGTGATTGAGCGCGGCCACCGTGCGCGCCTCGCGCTCGAATCGGGCGAGCCGATCGGGGTGCGAGGCGACCGCCGCGGGCAGGACCTTCACTGCGACGTCGCGGCCGAGCCGCGGGTCGCGCGCGCGGTACACCTCTCCCATCCCGCCCTCGCCGAGTGGGGCGAGGATCTCATAGATGCCGAGACGGGTGCCGACAGTCAGTGACATCGGGTCGAGAGCAGCTAGGACTTGTGCTGACGCAGGATGTCTTCGACCTCCGCCAGGGAGAATGCATTGAGTTGAACGACTCTCGTTTGCGAGCGGAAGGCGGGTGGAACGATGGCTCGTGCCTCATCCTTGCTTCCGACGTCCACGATGATCCAGGCTCTGTGGTCTCCGTCTCTGCAGCCCCAATCCGCGTGTGTGAGGAAGTGAGACCCGGTCTTGAGGAAGGCCTCGACAGCTCGAGCACATGCAACCGTGGTCGGTTCGTGTGTGACCTCGATCAGGAACCTCGCCGTCATTTGTGATCTCCTCTGTGAGCGGTGCCTCACGCCAAGGCGTGCATGCTTCCTCGAAGCATAGTCGGGATCATGCGCCAACGGTAGGGAACGCGAGGCTTCCGTGCGGAACGGACGACCGCGCCGTTCG
>JANNKI010000008.1:0-9036 GCA_031396225.1 bacterium
GCCGGCCACTCGCACGAGCTCGTCGTCGAGGACGCGCACGCCCCCTTCGCCGATCGCCCCCATCGCCAGCTCGGGCTGGAACGGCGCCCCGAGTTTGCGCACGACGAGCACATCGAGCGGAGCGCCCAGCGCCCGGGCGACCTCGAAGCCCACCGGCACGCCACCTCGTGGGAGCGCGAGCACCACGACGCCGAGCCCGCGCAGCTCATGGAGCCGCGCCGCAAGGCGACGCCCCGCATCGGCGCGGTCAGCGAAACGCATCCCCACGCGCGCGCCTCGGCGGCATCGCGTCTCCCGGAGCATGCGGAACCATCGAAGCCTCCGCGATCGATCGTGACCAGCTCATTCGGGGCAAGGGGGCGGGCGGCCCACATTATACGCCCCGCGTCGGCGGCGGATTGTGAGAGTCGGGTCGGTCGGGCCGGAGCCGCCGCAAACACGGAACGCCGACGCCGGCGTGGGCGACATCGCCACGCCGGCGTCGGAAGAGCTTCAGGGCTGCGCGTCAGTCGTCGCCGAGCGCCACGCCCAGGTCCACGTCATCCATGCCGTCCAGCCGCGCCAGCTCGCGGTGGAGCGGCTGCCAGCCACCCGAGAGCGCCGCCAGCGCCAGGTCGTGCGCCGGGGGCAATTCCTGAAGGAACACAAACGCCGCGCCCTGCACGAACCGCGGCAGCACGCCGCGATCGTAGCTGGCTCCTCCGCGCGTCTCGCGCCGCGCCGAGAGGACTTGAAGTAGCGTGGTGCCATCGCCGCACACGGCCTTCCAGCGCGTCTCCACGTCCTTCGTGCGCGTGGGATTGGCACTGCGCACGCTCTCAGACACCAGCGCGTAGTGCGTGAGGTCGCCCTCGGGCACGTACGACGTCCACACGACGCGGGCGCGACTGGAGCGCGGGCTCCGGTCGTGCGCCAGCGACGTGCCGTCGAGCGTGGAGATCACTTCGTAGTCCACGTCCACCGACACGTCGCGCACGCGGGCCACGACCTCGATGGGCACGTCCACCCAGCGCACGACGCTCTGCCCGTCTTCGCCCTTCTGCACGACGCGCCGCGCCACGACGTCGCGGAAGAAGTGGAGCGAGGTCTCCGAGCGCACCGCGCCGAGCGAGCCCCACACCACGCGCTGCGCACCGCTCTTCCGCCCGAGCTTCACGGCCTCCTCGCGCGACAGGTGCCCCAGTTGCGACACGCTCATGCGGCTGGTCACGGCGTCGGCGCCCAGGATGCGTGTGAAGCGCGCGTTGGGCGGTGCCATCTCATGAGCGATCGCGTCGCGCCAGCGCTCCGACACCTCGCGCCCGAAGCCGCCCTCGCCACTGGCGAACGGCATCACGGCCACGCGCGTGAGCGCCTTCTCGTAGCTGCTCGCCGCGAGCTTCACCACGTCGCGGTACCCGGGCACGAAGCGCTCGGTCTCGTGGAATCGGGCGTAGGCCGCCTTGGGACGGCTGGAGGCGACCGCCTGCCTGCCTTCCTGGTAGTGATGATTGGCGGCCGCGCGCCGCAGCGCCCGCTCGTCGTGGGTCCACGACACGGGCACGGCGACGGTGGTGTAGTTGACGGCGTTGGCGCGGAACTCGGCGAACGCCAGCACCTGCTCGGCGGCGCGCACGCTGTCCACGTCGGCGAGCGCGTGGATGCGGCGCTGCCAGTCGTCGGCGATCACGCGGCCGGCGGCGGTGGCTGCCTCGCGCGCGCGCGGGTTCATGGGTTCACGGTCGAGTGCACGCGTGGCGAGCTGCCAGGCGCGCCAGATGTCGCCGCCGGCGAGCTTCTGTTCGCTGCGCTCGGCGAGTTTCGTGGGACCGGCGCAGCCGGCGGCGAGCATCGCCGCGAGCAGCGCGGAGCAGAGTCGTCGGGACATGGGGACCTCCTTGGTCCCCGGGTTATCGGCCGGTCCAGCCCGAAAGATGATTCCCGGTCAGGAGGGGGTGAAGGGGCGCGCCCCACCCCTCACTTCATCCACGCCAGCCGCGTCGTTCGCACGCCCCATGGGGTCGTGAGCCGCACCAGGTAGAGCCCCGGCCCGGCGGCACTCCCGGCGGCGTCGAGCCCCGGCCACCGCCAGGCGTGTGCACCCGCGGCCAGCGCCTCGCGCCGCGCCCACACGCGCCGACCACTCACGTCCACGATCCGGAACAGCGCCGGGCTGGTGCGCGTGGTGCTGTTGCCACCCGGGTCGAACGCCGTCACGCGCACGAGCGCGCTGTCGGTGGGCAAGGCGGGCAGCGCCCACGTGTGGCTGCCATCGTTGGCGAGCGCGTGCGCGACCGTCTGCCACGGCCCCGTGATCCCTTGCGCCGACCAGTCCACGTTCACGGAGTCCACGGCGACGTTGTCCGAACTCGTCCACGTGACGTCGTGCGACGTGGACATGTTCCAGGTCTCGCCTCCGATCACCGAGGGAGCGCGCCACGTCAACGCTCGCGCGGCGCCGCGCCAGCGTGCGGCGAGCCCGCGCCAGGCGTTCAGTTCCCTCGCGTCACCCACAGCGTCGCGTTCAGGACCCAGGTGCCGTTGGACGCGCCCGCCTCGTTCCAGCCGTCGAAGATGTTCCGGTTGCCCGGGTTGGCCGTTCCGTCGTCGATCACCGAGCTGTCGCCCAGGAAGCACACCCGCCCGCGGCCGTAGCGGGCCGAGGCGGCCAGCACCCGGCGCGCCGAACTGCGCGGTGTGCCGCTCATCCACACGTGCCCGCGCACGGTGGGATTCGCGGCGTGGTCCAGCGACAGCGTGGTGCCGGCATGGAACGCCAGCGCGCGAACAACGCCCGCCGGGCCGCGCACCAGCCGGTCGTCCAACGCGTTGTTCACGTTGCGCGAGGTCTGCGTGATGTTCGACACGGGCTCGCCGGCCGACGCCCAGTGCACGCCGAGCACGCGGGTGGGGTCGAGCGCGTTCCAGATGCGCGGTGAGTCCCAGCCGTCGCGATCGCGATCGGAGCGGGCGTGGTCCCCCACCGCGACGAGGCCGCCCCCGGCGTGGACGAACGCGAGAAGCGCGGTGGCCTCGGCCGAGGTGAACGGTCGGTTGGGCTCGGGCACGATCAGCACGTCGAAGCGAGAGAGGTCGAGCGCGTTGGCGGCGTCACCGAACGTGAGCGGGCGGGAGTTCGTGCGGACGGTGTAGCCGCGCTTCACCAGTTCAACGCCCCAGGTGGAGATGGCGCCGGTCCACCAGGTCCCGGGCGTGCGTGGCCCGATGCCGCGCTCGGCGGGCGCCGGCGTGGGCCGCTGGTCATCCACCACCCAGTCGGCGTTGCCGGCCTGTTCGCCGTGCGCGGCGTCGAACAGCGCTCGCTTCGCCGCGGCGCTCGGCGAGGCGAGCGCGCTCCACGCGAGGCAGAGTAGAAGCGTCAGTCGGATCGCTCGCGGCATCGGGATCGGCATCGGAGCCTCCGGAGCAGTGGTGCGGGAGAAGCGCGAACGCGCAGATTGGCAGCCGCGCCCGGCATGCGCCACCCTGCGCCCATGACGACGCTCGCAGGGCATTTTGGCGGCGCTCTGGGACGTGCGCGCGCCTGGAGCACGCTGGCCATCTCGCTCGCGTCGTTGCTCGCAGCACTGCTCGTGCCGAGCGTGCTCGAGTCGGTGGCGGGGGGCGACGATGCAGGCACGCTTGCCCGCGCGCTCCCGGCGGGCCTTGGCGGTGTGCTCCTGCGGCTCGCCCAGGCCCCGCTCCTCGCGGCGCTGCTGGTGGCGTTGCTGCCGCTCGCGATGCGAGTGGCGGCCGGCCTCGCGGCGGGCCTCGTGCGCTCCGACGAACGGACCCTCGAGCGCGGGCAGGCGCTGGCCTGGTGCATGTCGGCCGCGGCCTCTGCGGCGACACTCGCGACCGGCCCTCACGACCTGAAGCAGGGCATGGCCGCGTTGGGCTACGCGCTCGGCTGGCCCGCGGTGATCTCGCTGGCCGCGGTGCTGTGGTCCTGCTCGCTCCCGCGTGTCGCGTCGCATGGACTGCTGCTCGCCACGATCCTGGGTGGACTGGTGGTGCGCGCCCTCCCGCTCGGCTGGCCGGGCGAGCAGAGCCTGAGCTGGTGGGCGATGCTGCCGCGAGCGCCGCTCGCCGTGCTGCTCGGTTCGCTGTGCCTCACCGCCCTTGCCGCGACACTCGCGATCGTCGTACCGGCCAGGGGCTCGCGCTGGCCCGCGGCGGTGAGCCTGAGCCTGCTGGCGCTGGCCTCGCTGTTGCTGCTTCGCGCGCTCCCGGGCTTCGAGCACTACGGCCCCGACAAGCATCCGGCGGCACTCGCGAGCGAGATCAACACGAGCTATCTCCAGGCCTCCACGGGCGCGTTGGATCCTGCCGCGTTCGTGCGCCGGCATGCCGACGCGATGGTCGAGCTGCCCATGCACGCGCGCACACATCCACCCACCTGGCCGCTCGCGTTCCGTGCCGCGGTAGGGCTGGGCGAGCGCCCGGTCGCGGAGCGCGTCGCACTCGCCACGGCCACGCTACTCGGGGCCGACATGCGCGAGGCCGCAGGGCTGGCGGCGAGTGTGGCCGAGCGACCCCTCACGAGCGGCGAGACCACCGGACTCTGGCTGTTGGTGGCGCTGCTGGCGATGGCCGTGGCTGCATTGCCGGCAGGCGTGTGGTTCGTGATGCGAGCGTTCGCGGGACCGCAGCTCGCGTTGCGCGCGGCCGCACTCGCGGTGCTTCTGCCGGCGCCGCTGCTCTACTTTCCCGATGTGGACGTGCTCCACCCCTTGCTCTACTCGCTCGCCACGGGCGCGTGGCTCCGGCGCGAGCGCTCCGCCGCGTGGCCGCTGCTCGCGGGCACCCTCACCGCGCTGCTCGTGGCGCTCTCGTTCGGCAATCTCGCGCTGCTCGCGCTGTTCGCGAGCGTGGTGTGGTTTGCGTCTGATCCGTCGCGAACCTCCGGCCCGCGTGCTGCGTCGCGCGAGCTGCAAGCGGCGGTTCTGCTGCTGCTGCCGCTCGCGGTGCTCATGGTCGGAGCCGAGTGGGCAGGAGCGCGCCCGCTCGAGACGTTCGCGCAGGCGCTGCACCAGCACCGCGTGATCCTCGCCCACCGCACGCGCTGGCTGTGGCTGGCGCTCCATCCGCTCGAGGTCGCCGTCGGGCTCGGCTTCCCGATCGTGCTCGCTTTCGCACGCGCGCTCGACTGGCGCATGCTCGTGGCGGGTGCGCGCGCTCGCTCGCTCGCGGGCGGCGAGTTGTTGCTGGCTGCGGTGCTCGCGACGCTGCTCCTGCTCGACCTGTCGGGCCAGACCAAGGGCGAGGCCGCCCGACTCTGGATGGGCTGGTTCCCGCTCGCCCTGGCGGGGGGGTGCGGCGCGCTGCGATCGCGCGAGCGGGGCTGGGCGTGGCTCTCCGCCGGACTCGCGGGCACGCTGGTGGTGATGAAGGGCTTCTACGTGTTCGTGTGGCTCTACCGGCTGGGTTGAGTGGCGATCACGAGCGCTTCTTCGGCACCGGCATCACCAGCTGGAGCGCCAGTCGCCAGGTGGCGGCCGGGCCACGATGCCAGACGTGCACGTACCACGCCGTGTCCTCCGCGGCGATGGCTCCGGTGATGAACGAGCCGTACGTGTAGCCGAGATCGCCGGACTCCGCGATGTACTGGGCGTTGGACACCAGCCGGGCCCGCGCCTCGCGCCCGGTGAGTGCCGCGACGGCCGCGCCACGGCCATCGTGACGGAGCGAGCCTTCGCGCAGCACCACGATGTCGTGGGTGGCGCAGCGCTCGAGCGCGCCCGGCACGCCCTCGCTGGCCGCGAGTCGCGCGAATGTCGCATCGGCCTGGTAGAGCGACTGGCGCGCCGCGAGCGGTCGAGAACCCAGGCGTGCGCCGGGGACCGGCGCGGAGTACGTCACGGCGACCTCCGCCGCGGTCGGCGGCCCGTGGCCGATTCCGCCGTCCAGGACGACTCGCCATCTGCCGTCGGTCTGGCGCCGCCATACGCTCATGTACTCGCCGTGCGCGTCCGCGGTCTTCTGCGTGCTGTCACGTTTCCAGATCCACGGACCGGTGCTCCAACCCAGCTTGCCGTCGGCGCTGATCGCGGCGCGCACGGGATTCCATGCCAGGAGCCCGTGCCAGCCCGTGGGCAGCTTCTGGTGGTGCGCCACCCCCATGACCGGCCCGGGCTTGAACACGACCGAGGCGGGGGCCAGCCAGGCGAGGAATCCGTCGCGCACTCCGAGCGAACGCACGCTGGCCGCGAACGCCCGTTCGGCGGACACGATGGCCTCGGCGTCCGCGGCGGTCGAGGTGCGGCCCGGAGAGGCCAGCAACAGCACGGCGAGGACGGGGAGGCAGGTGAAGCGGTGGCCGGATCGTGACACGAGGGTTCCTCCGTGGGGCGGCGGGGCAGGCAAGTGCTAGCAGATTGGCGGCGGCACCACGAGCGCCAACCGCCCGGTGCCCGCCTCACGCGGCCGAGCGCCCGGCGCGGGTTGCCGTGCAAGCTGCAATCCCGGGACTGGCCCGCGGGTCTCATTCCTCAAGCCACTGACGCCGTGCACCGAAACCCTCTCGGGCAGGTCCTCGATCCCAAGGAGACGTCTCGTGTCATCCCCCGTTGCGCGGCTCGCAGCTGATCACCGTCTCTCAACCGAGGCCGCGCTCGTGCGCGCGCTCACCCCCGGACTCGGGGAAGCGCTCGCGCGAAGCGAGGCTGGGGAGATGGCCGAACAGATGGCGCAGGCGTTTGCCTCGGGCGGTCTGGCGACGTTCGTGCGCGACCTCGCGGGTCGCCTGTCGCTGTGGGAGCAGGCGGGACTCCCGGTCGACGCGCGCGAAGAGGCGCTGCTGGTGTTGGCGCGGTGGCCTTGGATGCGTGAGGGGCCGAACCCGCCACCTGACGTGCCGCTCGAGGAGCTGCTCCAGCACGAGCTCGGGCAGCGAGAGAAGTTCGCCGCATTGCTCACCGTGAGCCGCGCCGTGGTGAACACGCTGGACCTCAACACGATCCTGTCCATGATCGCCAAGCAGATCCGACAGGTGATCCAGACCGACGAGTGCACGGTGTTCCTGTACGACGACCGCGAGAAGGTGCTGGTGCCCGCGGTGTGCGATGCCAAGAGCTATGTCGAGCAGATGATGGCCGTACGCCTCAAGCTGGGCGAGGGCATCACCGGCACCGTGGCGCTCACCGGCCGCGGTGAGATCGTGAATGACGCCGAGGCCGACCCACGCGCACTGTCGGTGCCGGGCACGCCGCCCGAGCAGAGCGGACTGCTGTGCGTGCCGCTCATGTCGCGTGAACACGTGCTCGGCGTGATCACGCTGTCGCGAATCGGGTCGCGAGGCTTCCAGCTGGACGATCTCGAGCTGGCCACGCTGTTCGCCGGGCAGTGCAGCGCCGCGATCGCCAACGCGCGACTGTACGAGAACATGAAAGTCGCATACGACGAACTTCGTTCGACCCAGGCGCAGCTGGTGCAGTCGGCCAAGCTGAACGCGCTCGGTGAGATGGCCGGCGGCGTGGCGCACGACTTCAACAACATCCTCGCGGCGATCCTCGGCCGCACGCAGCTGCTCATGCAGACCGTCGAGGACCCCGAGATGCGACGCCAGCTCGGCGTGGTGGAGCAGGCCGCGCTCGACGGCGCCCAGACGGTGCGGCGCGTGCAGGAGTTCACGCGAGTCCGGCAGGACGAGCGCTTCGAGACGATCGACGTGAACCGCGTGCTCTACGGAGTGGTGGAGCTGACGCGGCCGGCGTGGGAAGCGGGGGCCAAGCGGCGCGGCGTCGTGGTGAACGTGCATCTCGACCTGCGCGCGGTCCAGACCATCGCGGGCGCGGCCTCCGAGCTGCGCGAGGTGTTCACGAATCTGGTCCTCAATGCCATCGACGCCATGCCCGCGGGCGGCGATCTGTGGGTGGCCAGCGCCGACGAAAGCGAGCAGGTCCGCGTGCAGGTGCGCGACTCGGGCGTGGGCATGGATCACGAGACGCGCGCACGCATCTTCGACCCGTTCTTCACCACCAAGGAGGTCAAGGGCACCGGACTCGGGTTGTCCGTGGCCTACGGCATCGTCACCCGCCACCACGGCCACATCGAGGTGCACAGTTCGCCCGGCAATGGCACCGAGTTCACGCTGACGTTCCCGATCGGCGCCGTTCCGGTGGAGCTGGGGCCGGCGGTGGACGGACGCGCGCCGACCGGGCTGCACGTGCTCGTGGTGGATGACGAGGAGGCGGTGCTGTCGGTGCTGGCCGAGATGCTGCGTGGCACCGGGCACCACGTGTCGACCGCGCTCGGCGGGCAGGTGGCCATCGAAGTGCTGCGAGATCAGACGTTCGAGGTGGTGTTCACCGATCTCGGGATGCCCGACGTGAACGGCTGGGACCTCGCCTCACTCGTGAAGGCGAGGCGGCCCGAGTGCGCGGTCGTGCTGGTCTCGGGCTGGGGATTCCAGCTCGAGGAGGAGGCGGCTCACTCGCGCGGCGTGGACCGCGTGATGGCGAAGCCGTTCTCGTTCACCGATGTCGAAGCCACGCTGCGGGCATTGTTCGACACGCACGGTCTACGCCGCGCGGCCTGAGACGATCGTCGGAGTGCCGTTCACTCCCCTCGCACCGCGAGGTGGACCAGCCGCGAGGCGTCCTCGGAAGGGAGTTCGTACCCGAGCAGCGCCAGGCGCACGTTGCCCCGCGGCGTCACCAGCACGAATCCCGGCTGGCTCCGGTCGCGTTCGGCGTCGAGCAATCCATAGAGCGCCACGATCTCGCCGGTGGGATCCGCGAGCGGCAGGTAGCCGGGGGTGCGTCCCCTCAAGAGATTCTCGATCACCTGCAACTTGTCGTAGCACACCGCGACAGTCCGGACGCCGATCGAGGCGAGCGCCTGCGCGAGGGGCTCCACGCTCTCGAGTGAATCGCGCCGCTCCACGAAGAAGAGCATGATCCATTGGCCGCGCAGCGACGAAAGTCGCACGGGCCGACCCTGGAGCGTGAGCAGCTCGAAGTCCGGGGCGCGCTCGCCGACGGCGACGCGCGTGGTGACGCGGCCGCGCGCGGGCGCGGCCTGAGTCTGCGGCTTGGTCACCCCTGGCGTGGGTGG
>JANNKI010000075.1:0-2749 GCA_031396225.1 bacterium
TGCGAGCGGACATGGCGGCCTCCGTACCTGGCGTGCACGGACCGGTCCGGCGGTGGGGCATCGCCGGTACTCGAGGCCGGCAGTCTCTTGCTCGAGGTCCGATCCGTCCACGGCGACTTCGGGCGACTGCGGCAACTCCGCGGGGCGGTCGCCGCGACAGACTTCTTACCCCGGACCAAGGCGACAGGCTGCTATGCTGAACACCGGCCCCAGGCTGGCCGCAGCCCCCGGAGTGCACCATGCGCTTGCCCGCCCTGTACTTGCTCCTCCTCGCCCCGAACCTCGCGCTGGCATGGTCCCCCAATGGCGTACGGCTCACGGGGGCGCCATTCGCCCAAGTCGTTCCCCAAATCACAAGCGACGGGGCGGGCGGGGCCTTCGTATCTTGGGCTGACCAGCGCGACTACTTCAACGGCACGCCCATCGGCCGCAACGACTGCTACCTGCAGCGTGTCACGGTGGCCGGGCAGATCGCCCCGGGGTGGCCGCTCGACGGCCTTCCGGTCGCGACAGGGCCCGGCGATCAGGGCTCCGGGATCCTCATCCCCGACGGCAGCGGCGGAGTGCTGATCGTGTTCGGCGACACGCGCCTTGACTTCGGCGACCTCTACCTGCAGCGGATCACCGCGGCCGGGACCGTGGCGCCCGGCTGGCCTGTGACCGGCGTGCCCATCGGCGTCGGGCCCGGCGAGCAGGCGGTCCCGGTCCTCGTGACGGACGGCGCTGGCGGCGCCTTCGTCAGCTGGCAGGACGGGCTCGACCTCCCCGACACACGAGCACGCTACACACATGTGCTCGGCTCGGGGGAGATCGCCCCCGGTTGGCCGAGCAATGGTCGACTGTTCGAGCCGACGTCGGCGTTCGTGTTGCGGCCTCTCATGTTGGCGACGGGCAACGGAGGATTCCTCGCCTGCTGGTCTGTATCCGAGGATGCACTCGCCACGGCGCGCATGTTGGCGCAGCGGTTCACCTCGGATGGCACGGCGGACCCCGCTTGGCCTGCGGGTGGGCTCACGGTCTGCGAACAACGGCCGAATCATCGTGTTCCCAGGGAACGCTTGGTCCCCGATGGCGCGGGCGGGTTCTACGTCATCTTCGCCGACGGCCGCGAGAGCGGGAGCATGGCCCAGGACCTCTATGCCCAGCATGTCGCGGGCAACGGCACCATCGCCCCCGGCTGGCCCGCGGACGCGCTCCCGGTGAGCGCGCTCCCGGGCGTGACCGAGCAGGATGCCTCGCTCTGT
Organism: bacterium; assembly: GCA_031396225.1. Classification (GTDB taxonomy): domain Bacteria; phylum Eisenbacteria; class RBG-16-71-46; order RBG-16-71-46; family RBG-16-71-46; genus JAIOPA01. The sequence goes on from JANNKI010000075.1 coordinate 1,245, forward strand.
GAGGACGGCCGCGGCGGGGTCTACTTCGCCTGGGAGGACTACCGCGCCGGTGCTGCGGGCGTGTTCGGCCAGCACCTCCAGGCCGACGGCCAGCCGCATGCGGGCTGGCCCGTGATGGGCAAGCGCCTCACCGGCACGCCTGGCTTCCAGCTCTCGCCGGAGCTGGCCTGGGATGGCTGGGACGGCGCGTACGTGACGTGGAACAACCTCCAGACGGGTGGCTACCGGAGCTACGTGCAGCACCTGAAGCCGAACGGCTCACCGTTCCCGGGCTGGCCAGTGGACGGTCTGCCGGTGGTGCCGATCCCCACCGACCAGTACGTGCCGACGATCACGGCGGACGGCCTGGGCGGTGCGATCGTGGCATGGGAGGACACCCGGAACGGCGAGACCGACGTCTACGCGCAGCGGTTCGTGAACGACGGCGTGGTGGCCGCGCAGGTGTCGCTGGCAGGCGTGGAGGCGACGTCGGACGAGGTGCGCGTCCGCTGGCGGGTGAGCGGCGAGACGCGCGCGAGCGTCGAGCGGCGCGAGGGCGAGGGCGACGGCGGCTGGCGCGTCATCGCCCAGCTCGAGGCCGATGGCGGCGGTTACCTGAGCCTCGTGGACCGTGACGTGGTCCCCGGTGCGCGGTACGAGTATCGGCTCTCGTTCGCGAGCGGCGCGCGCGGCGGCGAGACGTCGGTGGTCGTACCGGCGCTCACGCTGGCGCTCGAGGGCGCGCGACCGAACCCGGCACGTGGCGCGCTGTGGGTGGCGTTCACGCTGCCGGACGCGAGCCCGGCGCGACTCGAACTCTACGACCTCGCCGGCCGGCAGATCGCGACTCATGACGTGGGCTCGCGCCGGGCAGGCCACCACGTGATGCGCCTGGCCGACGGCGGCCTGGCGCCCGGGCTCTACTGGGCCGTGTTGACGCACGGGGCGCGCACGCTGCGCACCAGAGTCGCGGTCGTTCGGTGAATTGCTGGGATGCCCCTCGGCGGTCGAGGCGGGCCCTCGATTCGAATCGAGCCTCCGGTGGACGGCTTGCTAAGCTCAATCCCAGTTCCGGTTCCTCGCGCGCCCGCTACACGCACATCCCGGGGAGTGGAGAGCTGGCGGCGGTGGGACGAGTGGGCGCGCCACAGCGAAGGCAGCTACGTGCTGCGCACCCACGTCACCGACTGGGCGCCCGAGTCGTTGTGGCAGACCTACGTGCAGCTGACCGAGGCCGGGGCCGCGTTACGCATCCACAAGCGCGAGCTCGGGCTGCGCCCGATCTGGCACCAGAAGGCCGAGCGCGCGCAGGCCCACCTCCTGATGTGCTTTCTGGGCTACGTACTGTGGAAGACGCTCGAACAGTGGCAGAAGCGCGCCGGGCTCGGCCACAGCCCGCGCACCCTCCTCGATGAGCTCGGGCGCATTCAGAGCACCGATATTGTGCTGCCACTCGCCGATGGTTCGGGACGCGAGTTGCGCATCCGCTGCGTGGTGCGCCCGGACCCGGCGCAGGCGCTGTTGCT
>JANNKI010000090.1:0-3295 GCA_031396225.1 bacterium
CAGCGCCTGCTGCGCGAAGTAGCCCACACGCAGCGAGGCCCCCAGCCGAACCGTCCCGCTGTCGGGGCGGACCGCACCCACGACGAGCTTCAGGAGCGTGGACTTGCCAGCGCCGTTCCGCCCCATTACGCACCAGCGCTCGGTGCGCCGGATGTCCAGGTCGAAGCCGTCGTACACGACACGCTCCTCGTAAGCCTTGCGCACGCCCTTCAGCTCGACCACGTCTTCACCCGAACGTGGCGGCTGGCGGAATTTGAAGTCCACTACCTTGCGCTGGCGGGGGAGCTCCACCATCTCGATTTTCTCGAGCTTCTTCACGCGGCTCTGCACCTGCGCGGCTTTGGCGGCGTGCGTCTGGAACCGCTCGATGAAACGCCGCTCCTTGGCCAACATGGCCTGCTGGCGCGCGTGCTGCGCTTCGCGATTGGCGTTGGCGATGGCGCGTTCGCGCACGTAGAAGTCGTAGTCGCCGGTGTAGGTGGTGAACTCGCCGCCGTCGATCTCGATGATGCGGTCCACGATGCGGTTCATGAAATCCTTGTCGTGGCACGTCATGAGCACCGCGCCCGGATAGTCGCGGATGAACCGCTCCAGCCACAGGATGCTCTCGATGTCGAGATGGTTGGTGGGCTCGTCCATGAGCAGCACGTCGGGCCGGCCGAGCAGGATGCGGGCGAGCCCCACGCGCATCTTCCAGCCGCCGGAAAGGGCACCCACGTCGCCGTCCACCTGCACGTCCTCCAGCCCCAGCGCGCGCAGGATCTCGCGAGCGCGCGCCTCGAGGTCGTAGCCGCCACCGCGCTCGTACTCCTCCTGCACGTGGCCGAAGCGTTCGAGGATGCGGTCCATGTCGCCCGCGCGCTCGGGATCCGACATGGCGGCCTCGAGGTCCTTCAGCTCGTGGTGGAGCTCGCCCAGGTTGCCGCTGCCCGCGATGGCCTCATCCAGCACCGAGCGCCCCGACATCTCGTCCATGTCCTGCCGGAAGTAGCCGAGCGTGAGGCGCTTGGGCAGCGTGACCGAGCCCTCGTCCGGGGACTCCTCGCCGACGATCATGCGGAACACGGTGGTCTTGCCGGCGCCGTTCGGGCCCACGAGGCCGGCTTTCTCACCCGCGTTCAACTGGAACGACGTCTCCACGAACAGCACCTGCTTGCCGTACTGCTTGCTGATGTCGACGAAGTGGATCATAGGGGCGGCCAAGTTAGCCGCCCGTGCAGTTCAGCGCCAGCCGACGGGCGGCGCATCCGCGGGGCCGAGCGGGGAGCGGGGAGGGCGGCGGCGCGCGCCACTTGATTGGAGTTCCCCGTTGTGTCGCCCGTGAACGCACGCTAACCTCGACCTACTTCGTCCAGGCATCCATCGTACGTGCCGGCCCTCAGGCGATTCACTCCGGCAATTCATGAAGGGGGCGATCCTCATGATGATGTCCCGCCATCGTATCTCAGCCTCAGCACTCGCCTCGCTGATCGCGCTGGCACTCGCCGTTCAAATCGCCTCCGCGGGCCCGCGTCCCGAACTCGATGTGACCGCCGGCCTGCGTCCCACCCCGGCCACGCGGGCGCTGTCGAGCCGCGCCCGGGCGGATGCCTCGCTCCGGCGCGTCGGCATGCCGGCGAGCTACGACCAGCGCTTCGAGCTGCCGACGCTGCTGTGGGCCGCGCGCACGAACGCGACCGCCTCGCAGGCCGCGCGTCCTGCCAGGTCCACGGCCGAGGTCGCCGCGCGCCGCCACCTGGCTCGGGTCGCGGGCTACTACCGGCTCCAGGCCCTCGACGTGGCCGAGGCCCCGCTTCGCTACGTGCATGACACCGGCCGCGGGGGCGTGCTGGTGGCGTTCCGCCAGTCGGTGGACGGCATCGAGGTGTTCCGCGACGAGATGAAGCTGTTGCTCGACCGCGACCACGAACTGGTCGCGGTGTCGGGCTACATCCCGAGCCGCTCGCTCGTCTCGCGCACGAGCCGGCCCGAGTTCCGGCTGCCGGCCGAGCGCGCCCTGCGGCTCGCGTTGGCGGACTTCACCGGCCAGCTCGCGGGGGCCGGAGCGATCCGGCCGAGCGGTCCGGCCGAGGGCGGCTACCTGCTGTACGACGTCTCGGCCGCCGCGGCGGCGCTCCCGAGCGGGCTCCAGCCGGGCGGGCCCGTGCGGGTGCGCAAGACGCTCTTCCACGTGCCCGACGCGCTGGTGCCGGCGTGGCAAGTGGAGCTCATGGCCCCAGACCAGGCCTACCTCTATGTGTTCGACGCCGCCGACGGACGGCTGCTGTTCCGTCACGACATCATGGTGTTCGACTCGTTCAACTACCGCGTCTGGGCGCAGACCGCGGGTGACCGGCTGCCGGACGACGGGCCGCAAGGGACGTCGCCCTCGCCACACCCCACCGGGCTGCCGGACTTCTTCGCGCCTTCGTTCGTGGCTCCCAGCCTGGTCTCGCACCAGAACGGACCCATCTCCACCAACGACCCATGGCTGCCGCCGGGCGCCACCCAGACCTCGGGCAACAACGTGGATGCCTTTGCGGACCTGGCCTCGCCGGATGGCTTCACGGCGGGAGACCTGCGCGCCAGCATCACGTCGCCGAACACGTTCGACCGTACCTACGACGTGAATCAGGCGCCGGGCGTGAGCAGCGACCAGCGCATGGCCTCGGTCACGCAGCTCTTCTACGACAACAACTTCTTCCACGACTGGTTCTATGACTCGGGCTTCGACGAGGTCTCGGGCAACGGCCAGAACAACAACTACGGTCGGGGCGGGCTGGGCGGCGACGCCATGCGCTCCGAGGCGCAGGACTTCGGTGGCACGAGCAACGCCAACATGAGCACGCCGCCGGACGGGTCTCCCGGTCGGATGCAGATGTACGTGTTCAATCTCGCGGGTGTCTCCTCGCTCACCGTGACGGCGCCGGGAGGTATCGCCGGCACATACGCCACCGGTGTCGCGAGCGGCTTCGGTGCGCAGACCTTCAACGTGAGCAACGACCTGGTGCTTGGCGTGGACGGCACGGCACCGGTCAATGACGGCTGCAGCGCGCTCACCAATGCCGGCGCGGTGGCGGGGCGCATCGTGCTGCTGGACCGCGGGGTATGTGGCTTTTCCACCAAGGCCCTCGCTGCCCAGAACGCCGGCGCGATCGGCGTGATCATCGCCGACAACGTCAGCAGCGCGAATCCCCCCGGCCTGGGCGGCACCGCCGCCGGCATCACGATCCCCGTTCTGTCGGTGACGCTCGCCACGGGCAACACGCTCAAGACGGCGCTGGCCGGGGGCACGGTGACGGTGACGCTCTACCGC
>JANNKI010000104.1:0-17285 GCA_031396225.1 bacterium
CCAAGGAGAACCCATGGACGTGGTGCGCGAGGACCTGATCCCGATGGTGGTATCGCTGGTGTTGGGCACGTTGGTGGGGCTCGAGCGCCAGATGGGCCGCAAGCCCGCGGGGCTCCGCACGCACGTGCTGGTCTGCCTCGGCAGCACGATGTTCGTGCTCACCACCAAGCACGCGGTCCTCGCGTTCGGTGGCCCGGGCCTGGACGCCACGCGCATCGTTCACGGCGTGGTGACGGGCGTGGGTTTCCTCGGCGCCGGCAGCATCATGCGCACCGAGGGCTTCGTGTTCGGCCTCACCACGGCCGCGAGCATCTGGATGGTGGCCGCGATCGGCGTCGCCGTGGGCGTGCACGCCTACCCGCTGGCGGCGATCGGCTCGGTCATGGCGCTCCTCGTGCTCGAGGGCTATCGCTGGCTCGAGCGCATCACCGATAACGACCAGGACGGCGGCGAGTGATCGCCGCTCGCTAGCGCCCCGCGGCGGCTCCGGCCAGTTCCGCGAGCACCAGGTCGCCCACCTGGTCGGTGCCCACGCCCGAGTCCATGCCGAGGTTCGGCAGCCGGTGCGACTTGAGAAGCCTCACGACCGCGTCCTCGACGCGCGCGGCGGCGGCACGTTCGCCCAGGTCATCGAGCATCATGGCCACCGCCATGATGGTGGCGAGCGGGTTGGCGCGGTTCTGGCCCGCGAACTGCGGCGCCGAGCCGTGGATACTCTCGAACAGGCTCACTTTGCCGGGATGCAGGTTGGCGCTCGCGGCCAGCCCCAGCCCGCCCACCAGCGCGGCGCCCAGGTCGGTGAAGATGTCGCCGAACATGTTGCTCGTGACCACGGTATCGTACTGCTCGGGCGCGGTCACGACGAACATGCAGGCGGCGTCGATGTACTGGTGCTCGCACGTCACGTCGGCGTACTCGGCCCCGACCTCGGCAAATGTGCGCGTCCACAGCTCCATGGCGCGGATGGCGTTGGCCTTGGTGAGCAGCGTGAGTTTCTTGCGCTTGTCGCGTGCGCGGCAGGTCTCGAACGCGTGGCGGATCACGCGCTCGACGCCCTTGCGCGTGAAGATGATCTCCTGCGTGGCGACCTCGTCGGGCGTGCCCTTCTTGAACTGGCCCCACATGCCGGCGTAGGCGTCTTCGGTGTTCTCACGCACCACCATGAAGTCGATGTGCTCGGGGCCCTTGCCCTTCAAGGGGGTCAGCGCCTCGTCGTAAAGCTTGACCGGCCGCATGTTCGCGTAGAGGTCCAGGCCGAAGCGCAAGCGAGCCACGATGCCGAACTCCAGAAAGCCTGGCGCCATGCGCGGGTCGCCGATCGCACCCAGCAGCACGGCTCGGTGACCCTGCACCTCGGAGAACGATGCGTCCGACAGCACTTCCTGTGACTTGAGATAATGCTCGGCGCCGAACGGAAACCGCGTCGGCTTCACGGCGAAGCCCTCGATCGAGGCCACGCGCTCGAGCACGCGCAGGCCCTCACGCACCACCTCGGGGCCGATGCCGTCTCCGGGGATCACCGCGATGTCGTAGGTGCGGGACATGGTCGCTCCTTCACGCGCGGCCCGCTGGGCCGCACGAGGTTCCGGTCAGGGCTGCAGCACGTACTCCACGGAAGCCCACGAGAGCTGGGGCTTCTCGAACTTGATGGCTGGGATGAACCGCCACGTGCCGATCTGGTCGAGCACGTGGTGCACCACGGCGGATGGCACGCGCTCCTCGGTCACCCACGGAAGCTCCGCCATGAGCACGTGGCCCGTCTCGCTGACCAGCACCTGCACGTAGAGTTGCGTGGGCTTTTTGAGATGCAGCAGCGCGCGAACGGAATCAGGTGGCTGGCTCTGCGGGTTGAACACGAGCGTGGGCAGCTTGTCGAACTGCACGTACTCCTCTTGCTTGGGGCGTCGCGCCGAGGTGAGCATCGCGCAGCCGCGAATGCCGTGCAGGAAACGCGTGGGGAGCGAGTCCGGCCGACTACCCGGCAGCGACAGGCGCGCCAGGGCCAGCACCGGGTCGCGCCAGCTCGAATCCACCGCGGCGGCGGCCTGGAACGAGGTGCGCGCCTCGGCGCGACGTCCGCCGCGCCACGCCCACACGCCTGCCAGGAAGTGCGCCTCGGGAAGCCACGGCTCCAGATAGGCCGCCCAGCTGGCCGCCGCCTCGCCAAGCCGCGCATCGCCCGCGCGACTCGCGGCGAGTGCCAGCAGCAGCGCATCTTTACCGGATAGCGGCCTCGCGGCCGCTGACTTGCTGGCCATGGAGGCGGCTTCCTTCCAGTCGCGCCGCGCGAACGCCAACTCGGCGCGGGCACGGGCCACGTACCAGTACCAGCCGTCGAAGCGACCGTTGATCCACAAGCCCTCGCGCTGGAACGGGTACTCGGTACGACGCGAGGGGCGGCCGGTGTCGGCCAACGCCGCGTTGAGGAGCGGCCCGTGGAGCCGCTGCCACGCCGAGTCCGCGAGACCCGTGCGCGCCTCGTCCAGTGAGATGGCCAGCTCCAGGTCGGCATCGGGGCCCTGCATGCCGCGCAGGCGCTTGAGCTGCACCAGCGCCGCGGCATAGGCGCCCTGCTCTTCGAGCGTGCGCGCCTGGAGTGCCACTTCGATGGGCTTCACGGCGGGCGCGGCGGCGTGAGAGAGCGCCGCGAGCGCCGACCCCGTCACGCATGCGACCGCCAGGATCGTGCGACGCAACCCCGCGGCTGCGGGCACCGTTTGGCTCACGACACCCGCGTTTCGTCGAGGGCGGCCAGCACGGCGCGGATCTCCTCGTCGGCGAGCACGCGGTCCACCGACTTCGCCCGCTGGAACACGGCCTGCACGCGCTCGGGCGTGGCGGCGATCTGGCGGCTCTCGAGCCAGAACACCACGTTGCTCTCACCGCTCATCGGGCCCACCTCGATCTCCTGGCGTCGCCCCACCATGTCGGCCGGCACGCCCGAGTAGACACGGTCCGCGAGCCAATGGTCGCCCTTCTTGAACGCCTTGATCACCGCGGCCGCGTGCACGCCGGTGCCGGTGCGGAACGCGTCCGCGCCCACCACCGGATAGTTCACCGGAATCGCCACACCCGTGCTCGTGCTGGTCTTCTCGCAGTACTCGGGTAATGCCGTGAGATCATTGTCGATCCAACCCAGCAGCCTCAGGTTCACGAGCAGCTGGTCCATCGGCGTGTTGCCCACGCGTTCGCCGATACCGATCGCACAGCCGTGAACGCGCGTGGCGCCGGCCCGGATGGCCGCGATGGTGTTGGCCACCGCCAGTCCGCGATCACAGTGTCCGTGCCAGTCGAGCCCGATGTCGGCGCCGCTCTCCAGCACCACCTGCTTGGCGAACCGCACCAGGTTGGCAGCGCCTGTCGGCGTGGCGTGGCCCACGGTGTCGCACAGGCACAGCCGCCTGGCGCCGCACTCGATGGCGGCGAGGAAAAGCCTGCGCAGCGTCTCGGGGCGCGCGCGCACGGTGTCCTCTGTGACGTACATCACGGTGAGGCCTTCCTTCACCGCGAACGTCACCGCTTCGCGCGTGTGCGCGAGCATCATGTCCTCGGTCCAGTTCTCGGCGTATTGCCGGATGGGAGAGGACCCGATGAACGTGCACACCTCGATCGGCAGGCCCGTCTTCTGCGAGATGTCCACCACCGGCTCGATGTCGCGCAGCATCGTGCGCGCGGCGCAGTTGGCCGAGATCGCCAGCTTCGAGGAGACAATCTCCTGAGCGAGCCGCGTGACGTCTCGCACCACGTGCGGGCCGGCGCCCGGCAGGCCGATGTCGGCGGTGTCCAGGCCCAGCTTGTCCATGAGATGCAGGATCTGGAGCTTCTGCTCGATCGTGGGCGTGCGCACCGACGGCGACTGCAGGCCGTCGCGCAGCGTCTCATCGTCGAACTGGATCCGGAATGCCGGTTTCTCCCAGCGTTCGCCGGCTTCGTTCCAGTCGTGGATCAAGTCGCGTTCCTGGCTCATGGCGAAGCCTCCCCGAGCCTCACGACCGCTTGATCAGCACGGCCATGCCCTGGCCGCCGCCGATGCACGCCGAGGCCACGCCGAACTTCCCGCCGCGCAGGCCCAGCTCCACGACGAGCGTGTAGATCAGCCGCGTGCCGGTGGCCCCAAGCGGATGTCCCAGGCCGATCGCGCCGCCGTTCACGTTGACCTTGTCGCGGTCCAGGTCGAGATCCTTCTCCACGGCGAGGTACTGGCCCGCGAACGCCTCGTTGATCTCGAACAGGTCCACCTGGTCGAGCTTGACTCCGGCGCGCGCGAGCACCTTGCGAATGGCCGGGGCGGGGCCGAAGCCCATGATGGACGGGTCCACGCCCACGTACGACCAACCGCGCACGTAGGCGAGCGGCTTCTTGCCTTCCTTTTGCGCGTTCGCGACCGTACTCATCACCACGGCGGCGGCGCCGTCCACGATACCGGACGCGTTTCCTGCCGTGACCATGGACTCGGGGCCGAACGCCGGCGGCAGTGCGGCGAGCCGGTCGATGCTGGTGCCGGGGAAGAGGTGATCGTCCTTCTCCACCAGGACACTCTTCTTGCCCTGCTTCACCTCGACGGGGGCGACCTCCTGCGCGAAGCGTCCGTTGTTGTTGGCGGCATTCGCGCGCTCGTGCGAGCGCAGCGCGAACTCATCCTGCTGCTGGCGCGTGATGCCGTACTTGCGCGCCAGGTTGTCACTGGTCTGCGCCATGAAGAAGCCGCAGTAGCTATCCTTGAGCGCGGCGAACAGCGAGTCCTCGAGCGCCGGTCCGGGGCCGAGCCTTATGCCGCCGCGCGCGCCGCGAAGCACGTGCGGCGCCTGGCTCATGTTCTCCATGCCGCCCGCCAGCACCCACTGCGCCTCGCCCAACTGCAGCATCTGCGCAGCGGAGGCCACCGACTGGAGGCCGGAGCCGCACAGGCGGTTCACCGTGAGCGCGGGGCACTCGTCCGACACGCCCGCCTTCAACCCCCCGTGGCGCGCGCCGTAGATCGCGTCGGCCGACGTCTGAAGCGCATTGCCCATGACCACGTGATCCACGAGCCCGGGGGAGACGTCGGCGCGGTCGAGCGCCGCGCGTGAAGCGGCGGCTCCGAGGTCGATGGCAGACAGGCTCGCAAGCGCGCCGCCGTTCTGCCCGTCGCCCCGCTTGCCGCCCACCCACTCCGCCATGGGCGTGCGCGCGCCCGAGAGAATCACGACGTCTGGGAGTCCGTTGCTGGACAAGGTGTTGCTCCTTGTGTCGAAAGTCATGGATGAAGCAGGCGGCGGGCCCGCTGGGGCCGCGACGGGGCGCGTGCCACCGCAGAAGAGTGTGAGGTTGAGATGCGGAACGCTAGCACCCGTCGCAGGGAGGGGACAAGGCGGGGCGAATTGCCCTGGGGCCTGCGCCCGACCGGTCGCCAGGGCGACACGAGTCGGGCGCGGGCGATCCCGCGGACTCCGGTACGGGGCGGGAATGCGATCACGAGGGCTACGGCTTGGTCGGCGGATCCTCCACGATGATCACCGGGTCGAGTCGCACGGTGGAATCTGACTCCAGCACCACCGTGTACTTGAAGCGGCCCTTGCGACTCGGGTGCTGCGTCGCGATCGCCGCATCGTGGCGGAGCCTGCCTTCCGTGAACGGACCGGTGCCCTCGAACTCGATCGAGAATCGCTGCGCGCCCATGCCCGCCCAGCGCATCTCGTCGCCCAACTTCATGATCAACGGGTCCGGCGACACCCGGATACTGCGGCCCTCGATCGTCACCGAGATCTTGTGCGTGACCATTTTTTGCGTGCTCATCTTCGTCCTCCTGATTCGGGGGATGGGGTGGTGCGCGAAGCCGGGCTCGCCGAAGCGAGCAGGGCGGTGAAACGAGGCTCCGCACGCCAGTCGCGATGCACGGGCGAGTCGCGGAGCCACGCGGTCGGGTAGCCGCCGGACACGGCGCGCTCGAGCCACGTCAGGGCGCGCGCGTGGTCGCCCAGCTGCCAGAGCGTGAGCGCCGCGGAGTACTGCACCATGGCGTTGGCGCTGTCGGCGGCGAGCGCCAGGCGCAGGTAGATGCGCGCGCTGTCGGGCTGGCCGAGCTTGGGAAACATGCTCGAAAGCGAGGCGGGGATCATGGGGTCGAACGAAGCGCCTTGTTCCGCGCGCGACTGCATCTCCTCTCGGGCGAGGCGCAACGCCTGTAGATAGGCCTCGCGCGACTGGTCGGGCCGGCCGCGCAACCAGAAGTACGCATCCCCGAGGTTCAGCCACATCACGTAGCCCGCAGAGCCGAACTGGATGGCCTGGTTGTAGGCGTCCACGGACTCGGTGAGCCGGCCGGTGTTGAAGTAGGCCGTGCCCAGATTGCTGAACGCGGTGTCCATGGGCCGGAGCGACACGGCGAAGTGCAGTGTGTCGATGGCCCGGTCGTACTCGCCCTGCAACACGAGCAGTCCGCCCAGGCTGGCATAACCGGTCGCGAGCTCGGGGGCGCGCCGGATCATCTCGACGAAGCACTGCGTGGCTGCCTCGATGTGGCCCTGCTTGGCTTCCCACGACCCGAGCCACCAGCGCGGTCGATAAGAAGACGGCCGGCGCTCACTCGCAGCCACGTAGACCGCCCGCTCGGCGGCAGCATCTCCAAGGCGCTGATGGGTTCGTCCATGGCGATACCAAGCGTCGTCGTCGGTGGGGTCCAGCTCACACGCGCGCTGGTACTCGGCCAGTGATTCCACGTAGCTCTTGCGATAGCCCAGGATCTCGCCGAGCACGCGGTGGCACTCGGCACGCGTCGAGTCCAGGGCCACCGCCTTTCGCGCCGAGGCCTCGGCACGATCGAGCCATACCGGATCCTTCGTGCGCCTGCTAGTCCTCAACTCGGCGGCGGCGAGCCGGACGTGGGGCGCCGCGGCATCGGGCTCCGCGCGACAGGCGGTTTCCAAGTCGTCGCGCGCGCTCTTCAGGTCGGCGTCGGTCTCGGCCAGGTGCGAGCGACCCATGCCCTGGGCGAGGAACCGCATCGTGCCCGCGCCGCGCACGCCGGGGTCGTAGCGCGCCCTCGCGCCGCGCTGCGGCAGGCCGAGCAAAGACACCGTCTTCGAGTAGAGGCTGTCCATGAACACCTGTGGCGCGGAGAGCGGCACATCGATCGATCGGGCGCCGACCAGTCGGCCACGCACCGGCTCGCGCAACTCGAGTCGCGCGCGGAGTGCCGTGGCGGTCAGCTCGAGCGTGGACACGAGCGCGAGATTCGCACCCATGAGCTTGCGCGCGTCTTCGGCACTGCCCACCTTGTCGTCGAAGCTCTCCTGGAACGTGGACATCTGAAAGCTCGGTTGGTCCTGGTGGCGCTGGAGCCGGGCCGCGAGCAGTTCGATGGACCCCAGCGCAAACGCAGAGAAGTCGCGATTCGCCCCGGGCGTGGCGGGCAGGAGCAGGGCGAGATTCCGGTTGTTCGGCAGGCGCGGCGCTGCGAGCGTGCGCCAGGTGAAAAACCCCGCCACCGCGAGCGCCAACACCGCCAGCGCGAGCACGACGCTTCTCAAGAGGCGCCGCGCACCCGGGACGCTGCGGGCGGCTGGCATGCTCCCTGCCGAGGTCGCGGAGCTCAAGGCCCCCGGAGCTTCCGCCCGCGCGGCGGCCAGCGCTCCGGCCACTTCCTCGCACGACGCATAGCGCTGCGCCGGGTCGCGCGCCAGCATCTTGTCCACGACGAGCGAGAGCGCGAGCGGCACGGCCGGATTCACCTGGTTCGCCGGTGCCGGCACGCTGTTCATGATCTGGTCGAGCAGGCTCTCGTACGCCCCGCCCGCGAACGGGTGACGCGCGGTGAGCATCTCGTAGAACACAGCCCCCAGGGAGAAGATGTCTGTACGCTCGTCGATTCGGCCGCCGTAGTGCGCCTCGGGGGCCATGTACTGCGGCGTGCCCGCCGGGCCGCGGTTCCCCTCAATCGTGTGCGTGGTGCCGCCCGGTGTCACCGCACCCGAGGCAGGATCGCTCCTGAGCGCGATCCCGAAGTCGAGGATCTTGATCTCGTGCTCGCGCGTGAGCATGAGGTTCTCGGGTTTGATGTCCCGATGGATCACGCCTTTCGCGTGCGCCGCACCCAGTGCTCCGACGCACTGGCCCGAGAGCTCCCAGAACGTCTCCAGCGGAAACGGTTCGCGCAGCCGTTCCCGCAGCGTCTGGCCGTCAACGTATTCCATCACCAACAGCACGTCGTCGCCCAGGTCCAGGACGTCGTGGATGGCGGCGATGCGCCGGTCGCTCACCTGGCTCGCGCGTCGCGCTTCCTTGAGGAGGGCGCCGCGACGGTCCGCGCCCTGTGCACCATCGGTGTGCAGGTGCTTAAGCGCGACTCGGCGCTGGAGGAGCGTGTCGTGCGCCAGCAGGACTTCGCCCATGCCCCCGCGGCCCAGCACTTTTTCGACACGAAATCGTCCCAACAGAACGCGGCCGGACGAGCCGGCGGCGGTGGGGTCGGGATCCGATGACTCGGGAGCAGGCACGAGGCCTCCGCTCGATCCGGTGCGAGGCGCACCGGGCACCCGGCGCGTGCGAGCGGACAGTATACTCGCGGCCGGGGCGTCCCGATCGGCGCGTCGCCGGGGACGATCCGGCAAACCGCGCGAGGGAGCGGGCGGCCCCACCGAGGAGGGCGATTGCGCAGGGTCCTGCCGGCCAGGTGGCTTGCCGAGCTTCGCACGCAGGCCGCGACACAGGTCGATCTTCCGAGCGAGGAAGCAGGGGAATCCCGCCATCGGATCCGCGTCGCCGCCGCCATCGGCACCGGCGGCTACCTGCTGTTCCTTGCGGTGGAACTCTTCGGCGTGATCCCCGCCTCGCGGCTCGAGCATGCCCTCGACGTGGCGCACGACTTGATCGGCGTGACGATCTGCCTCCTGCTGCTCGCGGCCACGCTGGTGCGGGCCATCGGCGACCGGGCGGTGCTCGCGCTTGCGCTGGGCACAGAGCTGTTGCTCGCGAGCCTCATCTCGATCGCCGTGCCGTGGGCCGCGTGGGTACGTACCCAGCATCTGCCTGCACTCACCTGGGTCGTGCCCATCGTCATACTGTTCCCGCTGCTCGTGCCGGCGCGACCGCGCGTCATGGCCGTGGTCTCGATCGCGTGCGCGCTGGCCATGCCAGGTGGCATCGGTGTGCTCGCCGCACTGGGCCACGTGACGGCGCGCGCGTCGGACTACTGGGCCGCGAGCAGCGCGGCCGCGGTCGGGGTGGCCATCGCGTTGGTGGCCTCGCGCACGGTGTACGGCGCCCGGCAGCAGGTCGCCCTGGCGCGCCGCATGGGCGGCTACGAGCTGCTCGAGCCGCTCGGGCGCGGTGGCATGGGCGAGGTGTGGCGCGCGCGTCACCTGCTGCTTGCACGCCCCGCCGCCGTGAAACTGATCCTGCCCGAGCAACTGCAGGCCTCCAGTGAGGCGCGCGACACCGCGGTGCAGCGCTTCAAGCGCGAGGCGCAAGTCACCGCGGGGCTCCGCTCGCCGCACACGGTCCAGTTGTTCGATTTCGGGGTGGGCAGCGACGGGGTCATGTACTACGCCATGGAACTGCTCGACGGCATCAACCTGGAGCACTTCGTCTACCGCTACGGCGCGGTCGAACCTCGACGCGCCGTGCACTGGTTGCGACAGGCCTGCCATTCGCTGGGCGAGGCGCACGCGTGCGATCTGACTCACCGCGACATCAAGCCCGCCAACCTGTTCGTGTGCACGTACGGCCGCGAGCGCGATTTCTTGAAGGTGCTCGACTTTGGCCTCGCGCGGCCGAACCCCGCCGCGACCGACGCGAAGCTGACGCGCGAGGGCGCATGGCTCGGCACGCCGGGCTACATGGCGCCCGAGCAGGTGTTCGGGCGCGATGGCGGGCCGAGCGCCGACCTCTACGCACTCGGCTGCGTGGCGTACTGGTTGCTCGCGGGAGCCCAGCCGTTCGAGGGCGAGGATGCGGGCGAGGTCCTGCGCCAGCACGTGCAAGTGGCACCCACTCCGCTCTCCGGGCGCTCACCGCATGCGATCCCGGGGGCGCTCGAAGCGGTGGTGATGGCGTGCCTCGCCAAGGACCCTGCGGATCGGCCGCGCGATGTGGACGAGCTGAGCGAACGACTGGCGCGATGTCTCGAGAGCGAGCCGTGGTCCACCGCCGATGCGAAGGCGTGGTGGGATGGAAGGCCCGAGGGCGCGTGATAGTGTGCCGCTCCATGAATCGCCACACGGAGTACGTCAGCCGCCGGGAGCGGCGCTTGCCCAGCAAGGAGGTCGGCGAATGAAGCCGCCTGTCATCCGCCGCGCGCGGAACGGGGACCTTTCACGAGTGTGGGAGATGGTGCACGGGCTCGCCGAGTTCGAGAACATGACCGACATCCTGACCGGTACGCAGGACAAGCTGCACGCCATGTTGTTCAGCGAGCGACCCGTGCTTTTCGGCCACGTGGCCGAGAGCGCCGACGGGAGGTTGGTGGGCTACTCCCTCTACCACTTCACCTACTCGTCGTTTCGCACGAACCGCCGCATGTGGCTCGAGGATCTGTACGTGGAGAAGGATGCACGCGGCACGGGAGCGGGCGACGCGCTGCTCAAGGGTTTCGTGGCGGACGCGTTCGAGCGCGGCTGTCACCGCGTGGACTGGCACGTGCTGGAGTGGAACTCGGCGCGCAGCTTCTACGAGGCGCACGGCGCGCAGCGGTCCGACGGCGGCCTGCTCCAGTACGGGCTGGACGTGGCGGGGATGCGGAAGCTGCTCGGCCGCTAGACGCCGGCGGTGGGAGTGGCCGCGAGGCGCGCCGACAGCTCGGCCGGCAGCGGTTCGCCCAGCAGCTCCGCCACGCGCGTCGCGTCGGCGCCATGCTTCGCGAGCCAGGCGAACAGGAGTTCCGCCCGCTCATTACGGCGCTCGCGGAGCGCTGGCACGTCGGAACGTCCCATGAGCCAGTAGGCGCACGCCCAGCCTTCGGGACTCGCCATGGGGAGCCCCTGCCACTGTGCCACAACGTGCAGCGGCACGCGCACCACGCCGCCGGACACGAAGAACGCGAAGCGCGGGATCAGCTCGGTGCGCTCGGCCTCGAATGCGAGCTTCCAGTCGGCATGACAGCCGCCGTGCCCGTGGAACGAGTGCGGCAAGTCGGCGAGCAGTGCGCGCACGCGCGTAGGGTCCTCGTCCACCTGCACGTCCCAGTCGTTCACTTCGCTCACCAGTCCGAGCGAGGCGAGCAGCCCGCTCGCGCCCACCGCCCAGACGACGCCGGCCGAGTCGAGCCGGCCGGTGATCCGGCGCAATCCCTCGACTGGCGGCAGCGCCACCTCGGAGCGCTGGGCGAGCGCCGCCGCGGCGCCCTCCGCCAGCGCTTCGAGCAGTGGCGTGAGCGTTTCGGCCAACGCGCGCGCATCGGCGGGGCCTACGTGTCGCGCGCAGGAGCGGGCGATGGCGGCGGGCACCAGGGGCGCGCCCTTCTGGCCGAGCGTGCGGGTGACGCCGTCGTACTCGGCGTCGCGCTCGGCGAGCCGCGCGCGCCACTCCGATTGCTCGGCAGGCGGGGCGAGCGACGCGAGCACCTGGTCATGAAACGCATCCACCAGGTCCGCCGTCTCGTCGCCGTGGCCTCCGTCGGCCACCACGCCGCGGATGCACGCGTGCAGCGCCACGGCCAGCCACTCGCGCTCTGTTACTGCCGGCTCCGCGCCCGCGAGCGCGCCCGAGGCGCGCAGGTCCTCGAGCAGCGCGGGCGACACGCCGGCGAAGAACTCCGCCAGCGCCGGGGCGTGTGAACGTGCGGGGCCTGTCACGCCGGGGGGTTCTTGCTCCAGTCGTAGAAGCCCTTGCCCGTCTTCCGGCCGTGCTGGCCGGCGAGCACCATGCGCTTCAACAGCGGCGGCGCCGCGAAGCGAGGCTCCTTGAACTCGTCGAACATGATCTCGCTGATGTAGTAAGTGGTGTCGAGTCCCACGTAGTCGGTGAGGAACAGCGGTCCCATCGGGTAGCCACAGCCGAGCTTCATGGCGTTGTCGATGTCGTCGCGACTGGCGAGGCCCTGCTCGTACACGCGAATGGCGTCGAGCATGTAGGGCACGAGCAGGCGGTTGACCACGAAGCCCGTGGAATCGCCGCAGTTCACGACCGTCTTGCCGATCGCCATGCACCAGGCGTTGGTGTCGGCGATGGCCGCGGCATCGCTGCGCACCGTCTTCACCACCTCGACCAGCTTCATGAGCGGCACGGGGTTGAAGAAGTGGAGCCCGAGGAAGCGCTCGGGGCGCTTGCAGAAGTTGCTCATCTCAGTGATGGACAGGCTCGACGTGTTGGACGCGAAGATGGCGCCCGGCTTGACGATGCCCTCGAGCGCGCCGAACAGCTCCTTCTTGAGCGGCAGGTTCTCGGGCGCGGCCTCCACGATGAGGTCGCAGTCGCCAAGGTCCTCGAGCTTCACGGTGCCGGTCAGGTTCTTCTTCACCTTGTCGAGTTCATAGGGCGGCACCTTGCCCTTGTCCACGCCGGCCTGGAGGAACTTATAGATCGAGCCGAGGCCCTTCTCGAGCGCGTTGGGGCTCACTTCGCGGACGAGCGTGGGGAATCCGGCCTGTGCACTCACCTGCGCGATGCCGCTGCCCATGAGGCCGCAGCCGATCACGCCGACTTTCTGGATCGCCATGGAGTGGATGCCTCCGAGAGATGCTGGGGGATGCTGCGGGGCCACGAAGCGCGACGGAGGATAGGCGCGCCCCCGAGGGCAGACAAGCGGCCGGCCGTGGATGACCGCCAGGCCCGGGCCGCGGATGGCCGAGCTGCGTGCTATGCTCCTGCGCTGCTTTCCAGCAGCCATCGCCAGATTCCCCGGCCACGGGGACCGTGAGGAAGCCGGGGTGACCACGATCGATCCTCCCACGAACCCGCTTCGTCCCGGTGTTACACGGATGATCGTCGGCGCGCTGCTCGTGATGGCCGGAATCGAGCTGTGGGCGATCCTCGTGCTCAATCGCGGCGTGATGCTCTACGCGCTCGACGACAGCTACATTCATCTCGCCCTGGCGGCGCACCTGCACGCGGGGCACTACGGCATCAACGCCGGCGAGGCCAGCTCGCCTTCGTCGAGCATCCTGTGGCCATTCCTGCTGGCGCCGTTCGGCGGTTCGCCCTGGTTCGAGTGGGTCCCGCTGCTCTTCAACCTGCTCGCGGCGCTCGGAACTGCCGTGACGATCCCGCGCCTCCTGGCGCACGTGCTGGGGCCCGCCGCGGGGGGTGCCAACTTGTTGCTTCACGGCGCGCTCGGCGTGCTGTTGCTGTTGCTGTTCAACACCGTCGGGCTGGTGTTCGTGGGCCTGGAGCACTCACTTCAGGTCTTGCTCACCCTGCTGGCCGTGCTGCAGCTCTTCGACGTGGCCCGCGGGGGCCGGCCGCGCGCGTGGCTCTGGCTGGTGCTGGTCCTGGGACCACTCGTTCGCTACGAGAATCTCGCCCTGACGCTGCCGGCGCTGAGCTTCCTGTGGTTCATGGGGCATCGCCGCGCGGCGATGGTCACGCTGGCAAGCCTGACCGGACTGCTGGTGGCGTTCTCGATGTTCCTGCTCGGGCAGGGGCTCCCGCCGCTGCCGAGCAGTGTGCTCGCGAAGCTGGGTACGGATGCCGGAGGCGGCACGCCCGTCCCGATACCGGAAAGGCTGGTGAAGAACTTGCTGCATACGTGGAGCGGCCCGTGGCTGCTGCTCCTGGCCGCGGCGCTGTTCGCAGGCGCTCGGTCGTGCGGCGAGCGCGGCCTGCGCGGATTCGCGGTCGTGATCCTGATCGCCATCTTCGGGCACAGCGCGCTGGGAAGCTTCGGGTGGTTCCACCGATACGAGATCTATGTGCTTGCGGCCGCTGTGACGGCAGCCGGCCTCATGCATCGAGAGCGGACCCGGAACTTGTTCCGCGTCGTCCCGAAGCGCGCGAGTGCGATCGCGTTGGTGGTGCTTGCGGTCGCCTGCGGCAAGTCCTTCTACATTTCTGCCGTCACGCCCTTTGCCACACACGAGCTCTATCGCCAGCAATACGTCATGGGGCGCATCGCCCGTGAGGCGGTGCAAGCTCCGGTCGCCGTCAACGACCTGGGACTCGTCGCGTTCCGGAATCCCCACTTCGTCGTGGACCTGTGGGGTCTGGGTTCGCCGACGGCGCTCAAGGCGAGAATGAGAAACGGGGACATGGCATGGGCCGACACGCTCTGCCGCCGGCACGGCGTCCGCATCGTCATGATCTACGCTCCGTGGTTCCCGAGCCTCCCGGCATCCTGGAAGTGCGTCGGCGCCCTGCGCCTCGACGTGACGCCGGACGTCCCCGGAGCGAGTGTGCTGGCGACTCTGGTGCGTTTCGCCCACCGGCATCGGGGAACGGTGGTGGTCGCCAGCGAACAGGTGTTGCTCTTCGCGGTCCAACCCGGGGACGAGCGGCGTGTGCGTGAATCGCTGGCGCGCTTCCGGCCGCAGCTCGCGAAGGGCGTCGAGATCGTGCTGGAGTAGGGGCCGCGAGCCCGCCCGGCCCGCGGCGCCCGCCGGTCTTAAAGCAACGTGGGCCCGGCTCCGTGCGTGGGGCATCCCCCGATTCCCGCGCGCACGGTGGGCCGGACCCCACAGCGTCAATGCACGACGGCCACCCGCCGGGCGCGGCGCTCGCCGCCCGACTCGAGCATCACGATGTAGATGCCGGGTGACACGCGCGCGCCGCGCGCGTCGTCCAGCGACCAGCGTGCCCCACCGTCGCCGGCCGAGAGCTCGCGCACGAGCCGACCCGAGGCGTCGAGCACGCGTACGCTCACGGCCGCGCCACGGGGCGCCGCCCAGCGCACGTCCACGTCGCCCGCGGAAACGGGATTCGGTTGCACGCGCAGCGAGAGCGGGTTCAGGAACGGCGGCGGGGGCGGCGGGGCCGAGAGCAACGGCTCCAGCCGGAACAGGTACACGCCGTCGCCGCCCGGCTCCACGAACTGCACGCGTGCGACCACCTCGCCCTGCTCATTCAGGCCACGGTGCCCGCCCATGTCGCGCGCCACGAGTGCGGAGAACTGCAGCACGTGGCGGCCATCCACCACGTCACCCCCGCGCACCAGCTTCACCAGTCCCTGCTGTGGATCCCAGAGGTAGAGCCCGCGGTCGTCACTGGTGCCGCCCGGCGTGCTCCGGAGCGTGGCCGTGAGTGCCACCTGGCCGGCGTCATTAATGGCAGGGAAGTTCGCGAACGCCGAGAACTCGCCGCCACCTTCGGGTGGGGTCTGCCCTTCGCGCGCGATCTGGTCCTCGAGCGCGGGGACCACCACCAGCGACGAGTCGCCCTTGTAGATGGCCTCGTCGTCGAGTGCGCCGCCGGACGTGCCGGTGAGCCGCACGCGATAGGCCACGGCCTCGTGGCCGTTCAAGGACGGCGGGAACAGCGACGTGAACGTGCCGTTGCCGTCCGCCGCCGGCTGGCCGGTGTAGGCCACAACGTCGCCGCCGCCTGGCCAGTCGAGCGCGATGATCTCGCCCGATGCGGGCACCGGTTCCAGCTGCGACAGGAACGCCGCCACGCCGTTGGCGTTGTAGACGGGCGAGACGCCGAACTCCTGGTAGAGCCCGCCGCCCGGCGCGCTCCGGTGCCCGCGCGCCATGTCCTCGAACACGTCGGGGGACGCGCGGAAGATGCCATCGTCGTCCTGCGGCGCCATGCTCGTGCCGAACAGATGCGCGTAGAAAGCGACCTCGCTGGCGTTGGGGCGGAGCGCCGGCGGATCGCCCGTGCCGGCGTAGGAAAAAACACCGAGCGTGCCACTTGTGCCGCCGCCGTCGGGCGCCACGCGCGACAACCATGCCACCGGCGACAGCACGCCGAGCCGCGACGTGTACACCGTGATGGGTGCGGCCGAGCCGGCGTACGAGGTGAAGAACGACACCGCTGCGGGCGGCTGGTCGTTGATGGACGGTGGGAAGAGGCCGTTGAAGGTTGTCGTGGTGAACGGCGGCGTGTCGCCGCGGCGTACGTGCAACCAAAAGAGCCCCGGCTCGCGCACGCTGTAAAGTGCGCTGTTATCGGCGGTACCCCCCGGCGTGCCGGTGCGCGGGGTGATGAAGGCCACCCGGCCCGAGTCGTTCATGGCGTACTCCCTCAGGATCGACGTGAAGAGGCCGCCGAACGTGCCGGTCACATCGGGGAGTGACTGCCCCTGGCGGGCGAGCAGCGTGCGCGTGCCGTCCTTGCCGGCGCGCACGAGGTAGTCGTCGTTCGCGGTGCCAAGCGACGACAGGTCGAAGCGCCCGGTGAAGGCCGCCTCGCCGGCGTCATTGAACACCGGGTCGCGATAATTGAAGTAGGTGCTGAAGTTGCCATTGCCGTCAGGCGCCGCCATGCCCTGGCGCGCGAGCGGGATCACGGTGACGGTGGTGGCGGCGTGCGCGAGCCCGTGCAACGACGCGATGCTCGCGGCGGCGGCCAGGACGAGCGCGAGGGTTCGATGCCGCATGGTGCCTCCCGTGTCGGCTTGCGGTCGTTCCGCGCCCGGACGCTCCGGGCTCGTGGACGGTGGCTTCCCGCCGGCACCGTCCACGTTCCACGAGCGCTCTTACAGCCGTCTTACGGCGCCTGCCGGCTCGGCGTAGACTCCCGCGAGACGATCGCCACGAGACCGCGAGGAGGGCCGCATGCGCGTGGGCTGGGTCGAATCATGGGTCGAGTCATGGGTCGCATCATGCGTCGCATCCTGGGTCGCATCATGGCTCGAACGGTGAAGGCTCGCACGGGCGTGGTCGGGCAGGCCATGGCGCGCCCGCGCCTGCTGCGTTCACTGGCCGGCGCCTGGAAGGTGGCCACGCTCACGGCGCCCGCGGGTTGGGGGAAGACCACGGTGGCGGCGCAGTGGACCGGCGGGCGTGACGTGCTGTGGGTGACCGCCACCGCGGCCGAGCGCGACCCCGCGCAGTTGCTCGGCAGCCTGCTCGCCGCGGGGGCGCGGCTCTCGCCGCCGTTCGGCGCCCGCACGCTCGCGCGCTACGCCGCGCGACGCGAGTTCGAACGAGACGGCGGGCTCCTGACCGCCACTTTCCTGCACGAGCTCACCGAGCGTCCTCGGCCGATCGTGGTGGTGCTGGACGACGCGCACGAGATCGCCGGCGCTCGCGCCACGCTGTTATGGCTCGCCGGGCTCGTGGAACGAAGCTCGTCAGAAGTCCGCTTCGTGTTCGCCGGGCGCGGCGAGCCGCCTTGGCCCGAGGGCCGTTTCGTGGCGCTCGGCGAGCGCCATGTGGATCGCGCGGCACTGGCATTCGACGCCCAGGAGGCGCTGCGACTGCTGGTACTCGAGC
>JANNKI010000107.1:0-12040 GCA_031396225.1 bacterium
GGCGAGCCCGTGTTCTCGCGCGACGGCCGCTACGTGTACTTCAGCGCGCGGCCCAGCCGCTATGCCTACGACCGCAACGTCTACGCCGGTATCTACCAGATCCGCCGTTGGGACCGCACCACGGGCGAGTCCGCCACGCTCACCGACGGCTTCGGCGGCTCGTGCCGACCGGTGCTCTCGCCCGACGGCCGCTCGCTCGCGTTCGTGCGGCGCGATCGGTTGAAGACCGTGCTGGGGCTGCACGACCTCGAACGGCGCACCGAGCGCATCCTGTGGAACGGGCTGGACGACGATCTGATGGAGGGCTTCGCGTTCAACGGCGTGTACCCGAACTTCGCGTTCACGCCCGATGGCCGCTCAATCGTGGTGAGCGGCGGCGGACAGCTGAACCGCGTGGACGTGGCGACGGGCACGGTGCGGCCGATCCCGTTCACGGCGAACGTCGAGCAGGCGATCACCCGGGCGTTGCGCTTCCCGCGGGACATCGCCAGCGACACGTTCCGCTCGCGCATGCTCTCGTGGCCCACGTGGAGCCCCGACGGCAAGCGCGCGGTGTTCTCCGCCGTGGGCAGCCTGTGGAGCGTGGCACTGCCGAAGGGCACGCCGCGCAAGCTGGCCACGTCAGGCGGGCTTGCCTATGCGCCCGCCTGGTCGCGTGACGGCCGCCGGCTCGCCTACGTGTCGTGGAACGACGCCGAGGGCGGGCATTTGTACACCATGGCGCCCGGCGGCGGCGGCTCGCGACGCCTCACGTCGGTGCCAGGGCAGTACGCGAACCCGGCGTTCTCGCCCGACGGTTCGCGCATCGTGTTCATCCGCGGGGACAACGCCCCGTTCCGCGGCCACGACCTCGGGGATGAGGGCGCGGTCGAGGTGGTGTGGGTGGCGGCGAACGGCGGCGTCGTGCACCGCGTGACCGACCTGCCGAGTCGCGGATCCGCCCGCCGGATGCCCCGCGTGTTCTGGGACGCCAGGGGCCAGCGCGTCTTCTACACCGAGACCCAGTACCCCGGGCCCTCGCAGGAGAAGACGAGCCTCAACTCCATCCGGCTCGACGGCACCGACAAGGTGGAACATCTCAAGTTCAAGTTCGCGGAAGAGGTGGTGCCCTCGCCCGACGGCAAGTGGGCCGCGTACACCGAGCAGTTCAACGCCTACCTGACCGCGCTGCCCGAGGCGGGCCGCCGCACGCTCGAGATCGGCGGCGAGGACGGACCCGTGCCGGTCAAGAAGTTCACCGCGGACCAGGGCGCGGAGTGGGTGAACTGGGCGGACGGCGGCCGCAGCATCACGTGGTCCTACGGCCCGAACCTCTACCGCGTGAAGCTGGATTCCGTGCTGGCCTTCTGGGACCGTCGCTCGCTCGAGGACGGCGCCAAGACGGTGCCGCCCCTGCCGGGTGTGGCGAAGGACACCACGAAGGCCGCCGCGGCGCCGCGCGTGCCCACCGACACGATCGACGTGGCGCTGTGGCTGCCGCGGGCCAGGCCGACCGGCAGCTATGCATTGACCGGCGGCCGACTCGTCACCATGCGCGGCGACGAGGTGGTGGTGGACGGCACCATCGTGGTCGAGGGCAACCGCATCACGGCGGTGGGGCCGTCGTCCCAGGTGAAAGTGCCCGCGGGGGTCCGGACGTTCGACTGTCGCGGCAAGACGCTCATGCCGGGCATGATCGACACGCATGCGCACCTGCACTAC
Organism: bacterium; assembly: GCA_031396225.1. Taxonomy (GTDB): domain Bacteria; phylum Eisenbacteria; class RBG-16-71-46; order RBG-16-71-46; family RBG-16-71-46; genus JAIOPA01. The sequence goes on from JANNKI010000107.1 coordinate 1,702, forward strand.
AACACGCTCGACATCCTGCCCGAACAGCAGTGGTCCTACTGGTGCAACCTGGCGTTCGGCGTGACCAGCACGCACGATCCCTCGGCCAGCAGCTATGCCGTCTTCACCCAGTCCGAGATGGTCGAGGCCGGGCTCGCCCGCGGGCCGCGCACGTGGTCCACCGGCTACATCCTCTATGGCGCGGACGGCGCCGGGAAGGCCACGGTCAACAGCCTTGAGGACGCGCGCCATCACCTGCGCCGCATGAAGACGCTGGGCGCGTTCTCGGTGAAGAGCTACATGCAGCCCCGCCGCGAGCAGCGCCAGTGGATCATCGAGGCGGCTCGCGCCGAGTCCATGCTGGTGGTGCCCGAAGGCGGCGGCAATCTCGAGATGGACCTCTCCCTGGTCGTGGACGGCCACACCTCGAACGAGCACGCGCTCCCGGTGACCCCGCTGCGCGACGACGTCGCCCAGCTGTTCGGCAAGAGCGGCACCGTCGAAACTCCCACGCTGCTCGTGGCCTACGGCGGTCTAGCGGGCGAGCACTGGTTCTACCAGCACCATGAGCCGTGGAAACACGAGAAGCTGCTGCGCTTCCACCCACGCGGTCCGCTCGATGCGCGCTCCATCCGCCGTCCGGTCATGAGCGTGGACGGCGACTGGCACCACTTCAAGGTGGCCGAGGGCTGCAAACGCATCCTCGACCGCGGCGGCAAGGTGACGCTCGGGGCGCACGGTCAGCTGCAGGGCCTGGGTCCGCACTGGGAGTTGTGGGCGCTCACGCAGGGCGGCATCTCCAACCACGACGCGCTGCGGTGTGCCACGTACTACGGCGCCTGGGAGCTGGGCATGGACCGCGACCTCGGGAGCCTCGAGGTGGGCAAGCTCGCCGACCTCCTGGTGCTGGACCGGGATCCGCTCGAGCGCATCCAGAACAGCGATTCCATCCGCTGGGTGGTGAAGAACGGCGAAGTGTTCGACGGCGACACCATGCGCCAGGTGTGGCCGGTGGAGCGCGATCGCCCGCGCTTCACGTTCCAGTCGCTGGGCGGCGGCGAGCCCAAGGCGACGCCGATCCCCTGAACCTGGGCACGCGGGGGGCGGACGCGAGTCGCGCCCGCCCCCGCGCTCAGCCGCGCGACTTGCCCGGCTTGCTCGAAGCCCCGATGAGCGACATGCGGGCGCGACGCACGCGCAGCCGCCGGTGGAGGTCGGCGATCCCCACGCCTGCGTAGAGCAGCACGAGCGGCTCCGCCGGCACGCGCATGCGCAGCGCGCCCCAGAAGACGACCGAGCCCGCGGTGAACACCGCGATCACCCATAGCGGCAATAGTTGAAAGTGCCGTCGCGTCCAGCGCAATGTGCGCACGAGGCCCCACAGCGCGCACGGCAACACGACCAGCGACCAGAGCAGCAGCGGGTCGGCGGAGGCAAGCACGCGATCGGGCAGCGAGCCCGTTCGGTACCAGCGCCCCGTGCTCTCGGTGAGCGCGGTGAGCCGCCAGAATCGCGAAAGCTTGGCCCACGCGATCACGGGCCACTCGCGCCAGCGTGAAAGGCCGAACGCGATCGCCTCGGCGCTCGCCAGGCGATCCACCTCGACCTCGGACTTGTTGCGGAATCGCGTGGCCCACGGCTCATGATCCGCCGTGCTGATGGCGTTGCCGCGGAGCGCCGGGTCGTCCCAGACTTTTGCGTTGTTCGCGTCGAGCAGCGTGCGGCCGCCGCCCGTGCTGATCGGCACGAACTCGTGGAGCACGATCGCGTTTCGCGCCGTCCACGGCGCGATGGCGAGCACAACGCCCAGGAGCAGCAACGCCACCTGGCGCGCGCGATCGGTGGCCCGCACGGTGAGCCCGAGCGGCGCCCAGGCCCAGAGTGCCACCACCACCGGGAGCGGCATGGCGGTGGGCCGTGTGAGGCAGGCGAGGCCCCACAGGAGTCCCACGCCGAGCGCGCGTCCGGGACGCGGCGTCTTCAGCCACTCGACGCTGGCCATCAGCGCCGCGAGCACGGTGACGCAGAACAGGCTCTCGGTGAGGAGGTAGCCGGAGAAGAACACGAGCAGCGGGTGCACCACGGCGAGCCAGCCCGCGATGCGGCCCACCGGCGAACCGAACACGGCGCCACCGAGTGCGCGCAGCAGCACGGGCACGAGTGCCCCGAGGACACACTGCAGCATGAGCGCGGCGAAATAGACGTGGCCCGTTGCGCGGTAGACCAGGCTCACGAGCCACGGCAGCGCCGGGGCCTTGGCGGTCGCGTAGAGCGTGCCCTCGGCCGTGAACTGGAAGCCCATTCCGCGCGCCAGGTTCCAGCCGATATCGTCGTAGGCGATCGAGTCCGACGAGGGTTGAGCCGAGAGCCGATGCACGACGAGCACGTAGACGATGCGCAGGAGGAGTGCGGCGACGAACATGGCCCACACCTCACCGGAGGGCATCGGGAGCCGTCTCCGGGGGGCTCGGTTCCCTCCCGGGGGAGTCTCCGCCGCGCGCTGGATCATGGGGAACATGTTAGCAGCGCCCGGTGACCGCGGGGCAGAGGCGGGCACGTCGCCGGGCGCGCCCCGGCCACGACACCGCAAGCTGCCATGGAGCGGAGGCCCTGCGCGTGCGCCCTGCAAGGAGGGCGGCTGCGCGGTCGCGCCCAGCCTCCGCGATGGCGTGAGAATCGGCCCGAATCCTCGCGCCCGCGCGCCCGGCGGGCGGCGGACCGGCGCTGGCGCGCCGATTGCTTTCAATCGACCTCGAGCGAAGCGGATCAGCGACCGTCACCGGCACGGAATCGTGTCGGGCCCGAGTCGCGGGCACCTCGCTGGTGCGGCAGCCGGGCTCGAGGAGAACCGAGACATGGATCACTACATCCCCAAGCGGCGCATTCCCGTCGCGTACTGGAGCGCCGACACCGGGGCGGCCGAAGGCCAGATCTTCCTCGACCTCGACCCGTCGGGCAGTCGTCACCAGACGATCCTCGCCAAGCTCAACTCACCGTCGCGTTTCTTGCCCGTGGCCACGGGACCGGACGGCCGGATCGAGCTCGTCAGTCGCGCGCGATTGCTGAGACTCGTGCCGGGTCCGGACGTGCTCCACAGCGACGTGTTCACGCGTGGCTTCACGCCGTCGCGTGAGGAGGATGCGGAAGTATGGCTGACCGACGGCAGTTCGGTTACAGGACGCGTCTGGATGCCTCTGGAGCGACCGTCCCAGCGCATCTCCGACTTCATGAACCAGCGGGGGCGGGAGTTCTTCGTCTTGCTGCGGGGTCGCGAAGTTCAGCTGGTGAACGCGGTGGCGGTGGCGCGGATGTCCGTCGCGGAAAGCGCCGGCGCTCCCCTCACTTCCCTCGTTTCCCGGATGGCGGAAGCGGTTCCGATCCCTTGAGTCGCTGACGGCGGCGCCCCGCGGGCGCCAGATTGACCCGCCTTCGAGCGGGTGACGCGGGTCGTGAGGGACCCGCATGAACCGGCGATCAGGAACCGGACCCCGAGTCCGGCCTGGTCGCCGGGTGCTTTTTTGCCGCGCCCCCTGCCACACGCTACGGTGGCCCGTATGAGCTCGCTTCGCGTCGCGTTCGTGCAGGGTCGGCCGCGCTTCGGCCGCACCGAGTGGAACCTGGATCACGGGCTCTCACTCGCGCGCACAGTCGAGGCTGACCTGGTGGTGCTGCCCGAGCTCTGGTCCACCGGTTACGTGTTCTCGTCGCATGCCGAGGTCGCCGCCCTGGCCGAGGACGCGCAGCGCGGTGCGACGGCAAGCCGACTCGTGCACACCGCGCGGCGAGAGAAGCGCCACTACATCGCGGGCTTCGCCGAGGTCGCGCGCGGGCGCTTCTACAACAGCGCGGTGCTCGTGGGTCCGCGTGGCGTGAAGGCGGTGTACCGCAAACTCCATCTCTTCGAGCGCGAACAGTCGTGGTTCTCGCCCGGCAACCTGCCACTCGCCGTGCATCGCGTCGGGCCCGCGCGCGTGGGCATACTCATCTGCTTCGACTGGCGCTTTCCCGAGGCGGCGCGCGTGCTGGCGCTCCAGGGCGCCGACGTGATCGCACATCCCTCGAACCTGGTGTTCCCGAACGCGCAGGAGGCCATGCGCGTGCGATCACTCGAGAACCGTCTCTACACCGTGACCGCGAACCGCACCGGCACCGAGCGACGCCCGGGCGGCACCGTGCCTTTCACGGGCCGGAGCCAGGTGGTGGACCCCGACGGCCAGGTGGTCGTGCACGCGGGGAAGACCGAGCAGGTGGCGAGGGCCGTGGACTGCGACCTCGCGGCCACGCGGCGCAAGCAGCTCACCGCTCGCACGCCGATCTTCTCCAACCGGCGTCCGGAACACTACCGCCGGCTCGTCGCGCGGGGCTGAGGGAATCCGGGCCGGTCGCTGCGAGATGCCGGATTTGCCCGACCCCGAGCCGAGCCTCCAGACTACCGTCATCATCCGCAGCGTCGTCGTCCTTCCGGAGGCTCTCCCTGTGCCAATCACCGTCGCCCCCACGAGCCGGCGCGAGCGCGAGCTCGCCGACCTGATCGAGCGGTTCGTCTCCGAGATGCAGCCGCTCGAACTGCAGCACAACCATGCGTTCTGGCTCGCGAACACCACGGGTGAGGCGCGCCATGAAGAGGAGAGCGCACGGTTGGACGCCGCCATGCGCATGATCCTCGCGCGACGCGAACCCTACGCGCAGCTCTCCCAGCTCCGGGAGTCCGGCCCACTCGCGGACCCGCTGTTCGACCGTCAGCTCACGTTGCTCCACCAGGCACACCGGGCGCGGCAGCTCCCGCCGGAGATGATCGAACGCCAGGTGCAGCTCGAGAAGGCGCTCGAGCGCCGATTCAACCAGTTCCGCGCGCAGCTCGACGGACGCGCCGTCACCGACAACGAGCTGGTGGACGTGCTGCGCGACTCCACCGACCTGGCGCTGCGTCGGCGCGCGTGGGAGGCGAGCAAGCAGATCGGGCCCGAGGTCGAGCCCGACCTCCTGACGCTCGTGAAACTGCGCAACGAGGGCGCCCGCCTGTTGGGGTTCGCGAACTACTATTCGATGTCGCTCGAGCTGGACGAGCTGGACGAACGCGAGTTGTTCGAGCTGTTCGACGAGCTCGAGCGCGAGACCACGCCGCTGTGGAAGGAGTACAAGGGCGCGCTCGACCGCCGGCTGGCGCAGCGCCTCGGGGTGGCGGAGGAGGCGCTCCGTCCGTGGCACTATGCCGACCCATTCTTCCAGGAGGCGCCGCCCGCCGAGGTGAGCCTGGATCCATTCTACGGGGGCCAGGACCTGGTGGCGCTCACCGAGCGCTACTTCGAGGCGGTGGGCTTCAGGATCCACGACATGGTCCGGCGCTCCGACCTGTTCGAACGACCCGGCAAGTGCCAGCACGCGTTCTGCATGAGCATGGATCGCGGCGACGACGTTCGCGTGCTGTGCAACGTGCGGCCGACCGAGCGCTGGATGGGCACGATGCTGCACGAGTACGGGCATGCGGTGTACGACCAGAACGTGGACCGTTCGCTGCCGTGGCTGCTGCGCTCGCAGGCCCACATCCTGTCCACCGAGGCGAGTGCGATGCTGTTCGGGCGGCTGTCCAAGAACCCGGTGTGGCTTCGCGAATGGGCGGGCGCCGACGCCTCGGAACTGGCGAAGCACGCCGAGCCCGTGGCGAGCGCCGTGCGCCAGCAACTGCTCGTCCAGACTCGCTGGGAGATGGTCATGGTGCACATGGAGCGCGCGCTCTATCGAGACCCGGACCAGGACCTTCGCGCGCTGTGGTGGGACCTGGTCGAACGGTTCCAGTGGGTGCGCCGTCCGGAGGACCGGCATGCGCCGGACTGGGCCGCCAAGATCCACTTCAGCATCGCGCCCGTCTACTACCACAACTACCAGTTGGGGGAGCTGCTCGCCTCGCAGCTTCAGGACCACCTGCTGCACCGCGTGCTGGGAGGCGGCGCCGACGTGTGGGAGCGCTATGTGCGTTCGCCGAAAGTGGCGGAGTTCCTCGTGCGCGAGTTCTACGGCCCGGGCCGGCGCTGGAACTGGCGTGAGTTGACCAAGCGCGCCACCGGGCGGCCGCTCGAGTCGCGTCCGTTCGTGGCCGAGCTGGCCGGACGCACGTCCGCGTGACGCCCGGGTCCGCGCGCCCGCTCGCGGGCCTCACCGTACTCGACCTCTCCCGCGTGCTCGCGGGGCCCTACGCCACGCAGATGCTCGGGGACCTGGGCGCAACCGTCTGGAAGGTGGAGCGTCCCGGCACGGGCGATGAGACGCGCGGCTGGGGACCGCCGTTCGTGGGCGAGGCGAGCGCTTACTACCTGGCGGTGAACCGCAACAAGCGCTCAGCCGCGCTCGACTTCGGCGACACATCGCACCGCGCGGCATTGCTCCGTGGGGCCGCGCGTGCCGACGTGGTGGTGGAGAATTTCCTGCCGGGGGCACTCGAGCGGTTCGGCCTGGACGCGGCGAGCCTGCGACGCGATCACCCCCAACTGGTGGTGTGCAGCATCACGGGCTATGGGCAGGATGGGCCCTACGCCGCGCTACCCGGCTACGACGCCGTGCTGCAGGGTTTCGTGGGGCTCCAGAGTGTGACGGGCGAGCCGGACGGCCCACCGCTCAAGGTGGGCGTGGCGCTGATCGACGTGCTCGCCGGCGCGCATGCCGCCGCGGCCATCCTCGCGGCCCTCGTGGGGCGACTGCGTGGGGGAGCGGGAGTGCACCTGGACGTGGCGCTCTATGAAGTGGGCGTGCACGCGCTCGTCAACGTGGCGCAGTCGGCGCTCTCGACCGGCCAGCCGGCCCGCCGACACGGCAACGCGCACCCGCACATCGTCCCCTACCAGACGTTCGCTGCCGCGGACGGAGCGTTCGTGCTGGCGGTGGGGAACGACGCCCAGTGGCGGCGCGTGTGCGAGGCACTCGGCGAACCCGAGCGCGCCGCCGACGCGCGCTGGGCCGCGAACCCGGGCCGCGTGCTGCACCGCGCCGAGCTGGTGGACTGGCTCGCGGCACGTTTCGCCGCCGAGCCGCGCGCGGCCTGGCTCGAACGCTTCCGCGTCGCCGGCGTGCCGGCGGGGCCGGTACGCGACATGCTCGAGGCGGTCTCCGATCCGGCGCTCGCCGCGCGTGGCATGGTCGCGCCGCACGCGCTCCCCGATGGCACGGTCACGCCGCTGCTGTCGCTGCCGTGGCGCGCCGACGGCGAGCGTCCGCCGCTGGCGATGCCGCCGCCCGCGCTCGGCCAGCACACGGATGAATTCCTGCGCGAGTTTTCCTAGATCGTGGCGTCCTCCGGACGCCGCCGGCGCGCCCCGCGGCGCGTCCGTCGCGCGTTGCGGAGGCCGCGGGGCAGTGCGATAGTGCCTTGAACCGAGCACCAATCCATCGTTCCCGTACGGAACGTCCCTCTACGCCAAGGAGTCCCTATGTCCGGCACGACTTCCGACGCCAAGCCTCGCGGCCTGGACGGGGTGGTCGCCGCGCAGACGCGCATGAGCCACGTTGACGGCCAGAACGGCGTGCTCATCATCGGCGGCTACGAGCTCAAGGAACTTGCAGGGAAAGTCACGTTCGAGGAGGCGTCGCACCTTTTGTGGAAGGGCCGCCTGCCCTCGCTCGAGGAGAAGGACGAACTCACGCGCGCCATCGCGGCGCAGCGAGCGCTCCCCGAGACCACGTTGGGCCTGGTGCGCGATGCCGCCAAGCGGGGAGCGCCGCCCATCGACACGCTGCGCATGGCGTGCGCCACGCTGTCGCTGGACCTGAACAATCCCAGCGATATCTCGCCGGGCGCAGATTTCGACAACGCCAAGATGCTGGTGGCGCGCTTCCCCACGATCGTGGCGGCGCACACGCGGCTGGTGGCGGGACTCGAGCCGATCGCGCCGCGCACCGACCTGTCGTTGGCGGCGAACTTTCTCTACATGGTGTTCGGCAAGGAGCCGGACCCGATCGCGGCGAAGGCGCTCGACACCTACTGGGTCACGGTGATCGATCACGGCATGAACGCGTCCACGTTCGCGGGGCGCGTCATCGCCAGCACGCGTTCCGACATGGTGAGCGCCCTGACTGGCGCGATCGGCGCCTTGAAGGGCCCGCTGCACGGCGGCGCGCCCGGCCCGGTGCTCGACATGCTGCTCGACATCAAGTCGGCCGACAACGCGGAGCCCTGGGTGCGCAGCGAACTCACCGCGGGCCGCCGCATCATGGGATTCGGCCATCGCGTCTACAAGGTGCGGGATCCGCGCGCCGAGGTGCTGAGCGCCGTGGCCGAGGAGATGGGCGGCGCGGTGCTGCACGACAAGCACCTGTTCGACCTCGCACGCGAGGTGGAGCGCACGGTGCTGCGCGTGCTGGACGATGTGAAGCCGGGCCGCAACCTCAAGACGAACGTCGAGTTCTACACGGCGCTCGTGCTGCAGTCGCTCGGGCTTCAGCCCAACTCGTTCGTGGCCCTGTTCGCCTGCGGCCGTTGCGCGGGGTGGGCGGCGCACGTGATCGAGCAGCACGCCGAGGATCATCTGATCCGGCCCATGTCCGAATACATCGGGCCGCGCGGCCTCACCGTCCAGCGCTGATTCGAGACTCGCGGCTCGAGTTCCTCCGGGGGCCGTCCCCTTCAGGGACGGCCCCGAATGTTCCGGGACCTGCGACTCGCGCGGGTGTGCCGAGGGTCGCCCGGGCCTGGAGACGCCGCCGGATGTCACTGTCCCCCGCGGGGGCCTCGCGCGCGAGGCGCGGGAGTTCTGCTAGGGTGTCGCGCCATGCGACATGCCCTGCTGTTGATACTGAGCGCCGTGCTCCTGTTTGCGGGAGGCTCGGCCTGGCTCGCGCTCTACCCTTCGGTGCCCGAGGACCTGGGCGGCGTCGAGAACTTGGACTCGAAGTCGCTGCACGTGCAGATCCCGGTCGGCGAGGACGAACACCTCGACGGCTGGTACCTCGCGGGCAGCAAGCCCGCCACGGTGGTGCTGTTCGCCGGCTACGCGCGCGACCATCGGCGCACGTGGCGCTACGGCCACTTCCTGAACAAGCTCGGCTTCCACATCGTGACCGTGGATTTCCGCTCCGCGCGGAGGTTGCGACGCAAGCCCACCACACTTGGCTACTGGGAGCTGCGCGATGCCCGCGCCACGCTCGACTGGGTGCGGCAGCGACCGGCGCTCGCGGGCCACCCCGTGGCACTGTTCGGGGAGTCACTCGGCGGCGTGGCCGCGCTGGCGCTGGCGGCCGAGCGGCGCGACGTGGCCGCCGTGGTGGCGGATTGCCCGTTCGCGAGCGGCGACGAGGCGATCGCCGACGGCCTGCGCCTGGTGATGCACGTGCCGGCGTTCCCGTTCGCTCCGCTCGCGCGGCAGGTGGGCCGTCTCGTCACCGGACACGACCCCGGGGCGTTCGACGCGACGCAGTCGCTTCGCGCACTCAATGGGCGACCCGTGCTCGTCATCCAGACGCGCGTCGAGGACCGTCTCTCGCTGAAGCAAGTGGAGCGCATCACGCGATCGCTCGGCCTGGAAGGCGAATCGTGGACGCTGGCGGACGTGAAGCACACCGAGGCGTGGGTCAGCCAACCGCAGGCGTACGAGAAGCGCGTGGGGACATTCCTGCGTTCCCGGCTGGGGCTGCCCGAGCCTGCGCCGGCCAGTCCCCGCGCCGCGCGCGAAGCGGGCCGCGGGCAAGGTCGGACGCACGGTGACGAAGCCGCTCCAGAAGCAGGATGGTCGGTGACCGCGAAAGTCCACCTCGGAACGCAGGGGTGGTCGTATCCGGACTGGAATGGCGTGTTCTACCCGCCGGGCTCCAAACAGGAGGACCGGCTGCCGTTTTACGCCAGCGTGTTCGACACCGTCGAGCTCGACACCACGTTCTACCACGCGCCCAAGGGCACGATCGCTCGCTCGTGGGAACGCCACACGCCGGCGGACTTTCGCTTCGCGGCCAAGCTGCCGCGCGCCATCACGCACGACGCGCTGCTGCGCGACGCAGGTGAAGTGCTCGTCGAGTTCGCGCGCGCGCTCGAGCCGCTCGGCGCCAAACTCGGCCCGCTGCTGGCGCAGATGCCCGCCGAGTTCACGCGCGACGTGGTCACGCAGCGGGACCTGGCCGCGTTCCTCGCCGCGCGGCCCGCGCACGTGAAGCTGGCCGTCGAGTTCCGACATGCCTCGTGGCACGCCCCGGAGGTATGGGACCTGCTGCGCGGGCACGGCGTGGCGGCGGCGTGGACCGAATGGCGCGAGCTGCCGCGCGTGACCGAGGTGACCGCCGACTTCCTCTACCTGCGCTGGCTCGGCGACCGGCGCGAGATCGAGCGCTACGACCGCGTGCAGATCGACCGCGACGATTCGTTCGCCGCCTGGGAGACGGA